>CAZBUF010000037.1:0-17175 GCA_964495025.1 uncultured Bacteroidales bacterium
AAAATACAAAGTAAATACCGATAGTGTAAATGATTTCGGAACAATTGAGTTTTCTCCAAACAATGGTATAACCTGGATAGATTTGCTTACAGACACTTTTTATATCAAATATGATTACTATAATTGGTGGTCAGATAAACCAGTATTTACAGGCACTTCAGATGAGTGAACTGAGTTTGCGGTTGAATTAGCCTACTTTGGGTTATTATTTGATATTCAGTATTATGATACTATTCTTTATAAATTCACATTTATCAGTGATAACAGCCCTGACACTCTGGATGGTTTAATGTTTGATGATCTGCATCTGGAAGATTGGTTTGAAGGCGGAATTAATGAATTAGACTTTAAACAGGTTAACTCAACGGTCTTTCCAAATCCGGCTAAAAATATCCTGATGATTGAATTTGAAAATCCGGAACTTTACAAGTTCAACCTGACTGTATATAACAATTCAGGTAAACAAATATTATGCAGGGAAAACTTAACTGATAATTATGTTGAAATTGATATATATGATCTTAAACCAGGCTTTTATTATTATAAACTAATAAACAATAAATATAAAAAAAGAACGCTGGGAAAATTCATCAAAGAATAATAAAAACAATATCCGGCATATATTTCTATACGATACACATTGCTACAGACTTCCCCGACTCGTAACATCTTTTCAGGACCTCCTGGTTTTTGTTGTAATCATCACCTGCGAGATATGCAGGCAGGTTCAGTTTAGGATATAGAATTTTCAATTTTAATAATAAAATAATTATCTTGCTGATTATAAGGTCAGCCTTTATGCAAAATATATTTAATTATAAATACGTATTCCTTTTTCTTTTTATGTCGTCAGAACTTCCTGGTCAGGTAAATGAATATCTGGGAATAAACAGAAACGATAATACTGATTTTATTCATATAAGCTACAATAATGATAATATTGATGTAAATATAAGTTTTGATAAATTAAAATATGATATAAGCAAAAATGATAATGATATAGTGAATTGTACCGTCGAATCTTTTTCATTAAACAACATTGTAGGAGAGCTTAGCCTTCCGAAAAAAACTGTAAAGCTTCAGATCCCTGATAATGTAACAGTTAATTCCTTAGATTTTAAGATAACCGGATGCATAACAAAACAGGAACTTGAGAATATTAAAATAAATTTTGTTGAAGCTTACAGGAAAAGTGACAGTTCATTACTGAAAAAAATACCTGACGGAGGTTCCAAAGGGGAAGACTATGAAGTTTTCAGATACTCATCCTTTTTTCCTTCACAACCGGTAATAAGATCAAATCCTTACAGAATGAACGGCAGAAACTTCATTGATCTTGAACTATGGCCATTTCAGTATAAGCACAATGGAGGTATTCTTAATAAAGTTGAAAGAATTTCATTCAGGATTGAGTTTAAAGCAGATGGGGGAAAGCCGGAATATACCGGATTTGAAATAAAACCTGCTTCACCGGATAAAACAGCAATTGCACCGGCAAAAATGAAAATTAATGATTCCTATGCCGGTTATGTAATTATTTCAACAAATGATGTTCTGTTGCATTCAGATAATATCGACACTTTCATAAGCCATATAGAACATGACGGCTACAATGTGATAACGATTACAGAAGATGATTACGGCATATTAAACGGCCCGTTCCCTGATGAAAGAGCTGACAAAATAAGACAATGGTTAATTAATAATTACGAAACATTAAATATTGAGTATGTTCTTTTAATCGGTAATCCTGATCCTGATGATCCGCTGGACCCGCTTGATGAAGTTGGGGATATTCCCATGAAAATGTTATATCCCAGGGTTGGTAACAGTTATTACTGGAGCGATTATGAATCCCCGTCCGATTACTATTATTCCGATCTGGATGGCAACTGGGACCTTGACGGGGATGGACTTTACGGAGAAGCCCGGGCAGTGGATGAGCCAACATCACCTGATCCGGGAATCGATGAAAATACTTTCTCAATAAGGTGGACAGGCAGAATCAATGTCACAGATACTTCAGGAATGAGAATCGCAGCATATTATGATGACGGTACAAGGATCTGGGTTGACAGTCTTGATGAAGAACCTGTTATTGACGATTGGGGAGATCATATTGCCGGAACTTCATTTTATGACATTTTGACCCCCGGGTTACATGATATTAAAATTGAATTCTATCAGAATAATAGTAATGCATTCTTTAAACTGCTATATGGCTCCGTGGGCGCAAACTGGTATAGCACAGTTACAGGCAGTATGTTATACTATTGGGATGGCGAAAATTATGTTGAAGGCGGTTTGAACGGTTATTATTTTAATGATACCGAATTAACGGAACCGGTCTTCAGCCGGAAAGACCCGGTAGATATTTACAGCAGCTTTAGTTTCAGATGGTTTTCGGGAGATAATGGAACAGGGGGGGTTGATTTTACACCTGAGGTCTGTTTAGGAAGAATTCCGGTATATGATGATGATTATATTACACTGGATAATATACTGAGCAAGATTATAGATTATAAAACCACAGGTAAAGTATGCTGGAGAAATAATATATTATTGCCCATGAAACCATTGGATACAAGCACTCCGAATTATCAGCTGGGCGAGACAATAATTGACAGTCTTTGCAATGACGGAAAATTTGATTATCACAGGGTATATGACGAAGATTACGGACTTGAACCACCTCCCGAAACTATCCCCTGTTCCTGGGAAAACGTGTTATCAGCATGGACAAACAAACCATTTGGATTGGTAACATGGGCAACTCACGGGAGTGTTAACACTGCAGAATCAATTATGAATACTTATTACGCAACTCTTCTGAATGATGATTATCCATCTATTGTTTTTCAGGGATCATGCAATAACGGATATCCTGAATTTAACTGGAACCTCGCTTATACATTATTGATGAATGGTGCAGTTTCTACTGTTTCAGCTTCCCGTGTATCCTGGTATCCCATAGGGTTCGATAAGGTTTACCCCGACAGGCTTTATATTCAGGATATGGCATATCTTTTCACAGAAAATGTTGTAAAAGAACTATCTGTCGGGAAATCATTAAGTAATATTAAGAATGTATCATCCTTAACATCAAATGATATGACGTGGATGAATATATTTGATTTTAATCTGTATGGCGAGCCATCGCTGATCCTTAATGTAATAGGGGAAAACGGATTACCAAAGATCTGCAGCGAGGAATATATTTCTATTTGTGAAGGAAGCGAATACCTGGGCTGGACCGAATCCGGCATTTATATTCGTAATCTTACGTCATCATCCGGCTGTGACAGCATTGTAACAACCAATCTTACTGTTAATCCGGATTTTAATATTGATGAAAATATTTCGATTTGTGAAGGGAACAACTACTTAGGCTGGACTGAATCCGGCATTTATGTTCGTAATCTGATTTCATCATCCGGCTGTGACAGTATTATGACAACAAATCTTACAGTTAATGAAAAACCCCCGGCACCGCAGGTTACCCGGAATAATGACACTTTGGTTTCGAATACTGCAAATGGCAACCAGTGGTATCTGGATGATTTTGAAATTGAGGGGGCAGTTTCCCAGGAATATATTGTTAAACAAAGTGGAAATTATTACTGTATAATCACAAATTCAGCAGGCTGTACTTCTGATCAATCGAACATTTTATATGTGTTCTATACATCACTTAAGGAACTGAATAATAAGAATATCAGAGTATCGCCGAATCCGACCACAGGAGTAATTATAATTGAAGGATTACCGGACTGTAAGCCGGTTGATGTCAGGATATATGATATGAATGGTAAATTTATAAAAAGTAAGGTGAGCTCCTCATCTTCTGTTCATCTTGACCTAAGTAATGAATTATCAGATGTTTACTTGATTATTGTCAGTGAACAATACAAAAAAATAATCAAAATAATTAAGGAATAGGTATAAATAACTTAATATGTAGCTTTATAATGAAGTAAGCAGCAGCATTAAGTTTTTTCAGGATACTGAGTCAGAGACTTCCCCAGCTCGTAACATCTTTTCAGGACCTCCTGGTTTTTGCTGTAATCCTCACCTGCGATATCTGCCGGCAGTTTCAGTTTAGGATATAGAATTTTCAATTCTTCTTTAGTTTTTATCAACTGATTTACTGCAGCCAGTCTGGTTGCAGTTATAACATGCAACCGGTTATTTTTACCAAGAACTGACCTGATAAATTCAAAAAGCTCAATTACAGGTCTGGCATCTGAATCATCCGGAGAACCCATACTCATAAGTAAAACAAAATCCTTGTTCCATTCATGCCTCGGCGTATGAATAAGACCTGTTTCTGTTATCTGCACATGGATAAAAGAGCGGAAACGGTCAATCAGTTTCTTTAACGGGGCCGAAACATGATGGAAATAAACAGGCGAGGCAAAAACAAGCACATCGGCATCCAGTATCTTCCTGCTTATATCTCCCCAGTCATCATTATTTATCGAACACCTGCCCAGGAGATTACACCGGAGACATCCCCTGCAGTATTCCACGTCTGAATCCCTTGCAATTATTTCTTCTGCATAGTCAGTATTACTTTTTGCACCGTTGAGAAAGTGCTCCAGCAGAATGGATGTATTTCCGTCCCTGCGCATGCTGCCGTTTAATGCTAATACCTTCTTCACAGTTATATTATTGTTGACTGCCCTAATTTAAATTTCATGAAGTTTTAACAAAGGAAGTATTTTTAAAGTAATCGCTGATCAGCGTTATTTTATCTTCAGAAAAATGCAAAAGCGTTATCCCGCTATTTGCATAAGAATTACCTTCAATGTCTTTACCTTTATTCGTCCATACTGCACATGCCCTGTGTTTATCAGCAATGATTTCAGATACCGTAAAAGTAAGTTCCGGATATTTCCTTAACAGTGCCTTAAGAAAAATCAGCACTCTTTGATATCCTTCAATACGCCCGGCGCCGGGAAAATCAAAAACAATATCAACAGAAATTATCTTTTCAAGCTTTGAAAAATCCCTGGTATTCATTGCGATGAACACACTTTCGGCCTTGTCCGTGATGGATAACATTTTATTCATGATATTATTTTAATAAAAATTATTCTGAAAAGTAGTAAATTATACCGAATTTTCTTGTTCCTAATTTTTCTAAGTTATTATCTTTAAATACTAATGCTGAATACTGATTACTTTTAAGTAAATCCTGTTATATATAAAAATTTTAACTTTGGAATAATTACAGACTTTCTCATATTTAAGACAAAGTACATGTGCGTTAAATAACTAAAATTATAATAGAAATGAAAAGAATATTTATTTTATTCCTGGTGTTCACTCAAATTGCTGTATCGCAAACAATAGTAACCACTGACCGTGAAGACTCATTCCCACTGGTAGCTGATGGAAAAGCTGCTGTAATATGTTTTGACTCCGGTGATAATATTCTGGTTAACATAGCTGCCAATCAGCTTTCAAATGATGTTAAACGAGTAACCGGTGTATTGCCGGTTATTAAAAACACATTAAAAACAACAGGAGAATATGCTATTATTATAGGAACAATAGGAAAATCAGAGTTTATTAATCAGCTTATTCAAAATGATAAAATTGATACTTCCCTATTAATAAATAAATGGGAAGCGCACAGTATCCAGGTTATTGATAACCCGTTTAAAAATATTAAGAAAGCACTTGTTATTATTGGAAGTGACCGCCGCGGGACTGCCTATGGTGTATTTGAACTATCAGAACAAATCGGCGTTTCACCATGGTACTGGTGGGCAGATGTCGCTGTGAAAAAGAAAGAGAGCATTTATATAAAAAAAGGAGTTTTTAAATATGGCCCGCCTTCAGTAAAATACCGCGGAATATTTATTAATGACGAAGACTGGGGGCTTAAACCATGGGCAGCTGAAACATTTGAGCCTGAAAAAAAAGATATCGGGCCAAAAACATACGCTAAAGTATGTGAATTATTATTAAGGTTAAAGGCTAATTATTTGTGGCCGGCAATGCACGAATGTACAAAAGCCTTTAATCAGATCCCCGAAAACAAAATGGTTGCCGATAGTTTTGCCATTGTTATGGGATCCGCACATTGCGAACCGCTGTTGTTTAACAATGCAACTGAATGGGATAAGGAAACTATGGGTGAGTGGAACTACCAGTTCAACAAACAGAATATTTATAAGATGCTGGATAAACGTATCAAAGAGAACGGGAAATATGAAAATGTCTATACAATAGCCATGCGGGGAGTACATGACAGGGGAATGTTAGGTTCATTAACAATTGAGGAAAAGGTTAATGTACTTGATAATGTGGTAGCTGATCAGCGTAGTATACTTGCAAATCACGTAGATAATAATATTGAAGATATCCCCCAGATATTTGTACCATACAAAGAAGTACTTGAGATTTATGAAAAAGGATTAAACCTGCCGGATGACATAACTCTTGTATGGCCGGATGATAATTACGGGTACATCAAAAGACTAAGTAACCATGAAGAACAAAAAAGAAGCGGAAGATCAGGTATCTATTACCATATATCTTATTTGGGCATTCCACATGAATACCTGTGGCTAAATACTACCCCGCCGGCACTTATTTATGAGGAAATGAAGAAAGCTTATGATACCGGTGCCGACCGACTGTGGGTGGCAAATGTCGGTGATATAAAACCCGGTGAATATGGCACCGAATATTTTCTTGATCTTGCATGGGATATTAATATGGTGAATTATGAAAATACTAACCGGCATCTTAAAGACTGGTTGGGAAATATCTTTGGGGATGCCTATAAAAATGAGCTAATTGAAATAATGCAATCATATTACCGACTTGGTTTTATCCGCAAACCTGAATATATGGGATGGGGATATATCTGGGATATGAATTTTATGAAACAGAAAAAATATTATGATACCGAATTTTCCTTTTCAAATTATCGGGAAGCTGACAGACGTATTAATGAATACAACAAAATTAGCAGACAGGTACAGGATATCTTCGAAAAGATCGACCCTGATCTGAAACCATCTTTTTATCAACTGGTTTACTATCCGGTAGTTAGCGCTGCCCTAATGAACAAGAAATTATTGTATGCCCAGAAGAATCACTGGTATGCTCAACAAGGCAGGAAAAAAACCAGTGAACTTGCCGGTCTTGTAAAAGTTTACTATGACAGTCTTCAAATTATTACAGAAGAATATAACCAGCTTCTCGATGGAAAGTGGAATAAAATGATGTGTGTAATACAGGGCCGTGATGCTGTATACCATAAAATGCCCCGTCTGGATTCTGTTGGCTTAAAAAATGAGGCTATACCAGCAATATTTGTTGAAGAAGAAAATAACATGCAGGGTATCAACAATTACCATTTTTTACCCTGCTTTAATCCATATTATGAAAAAAGCTATTTTATTGATGTCTACAATAAAGGCAATAAAACCTTCACGTGGGAAGCCACAGCCGATCAGAAATGGATAAAATTAAGCAAAACAAAGGGAACAGTAGATGATGAAGAAAGGATACTTGTTTCTGTGGACTTTGATGAAATGCCGACAGGTGATGATTTGAAAGGAGAAATAAAAATTTTAGCAAACGGGAAAATTGAAAAGGTCCTTATTAGTGCTTTTAATCCTGAACGGCCGAGAAAGCAGGATATTAAAGGTTTATTCGTCGAAAATAACGGATATATAGTTGTAACACCGGATAAATACCATAGAAAAAATGAGGATGAAAGAATTAGTTTTATATTGATGCCAAACATAGGGATAACTGGTTTATCCGTATTAAGTGTCCCGTCAACTGCAACTTCATACGAAACCTTTGACGGCATACAGCCCTGTCTTGAATATGATTTTTACACACATCAGACCGGCAAATTCGAGATCAGCACTTTTGCTCTTCCTGCCTTTCCTTTTAACAAACAATCAAACACCCGCTATGGTATCTCGGTGGATGACGAACATGCCCAGCTGGCCGAAGCTGGAACATCCGAGGAATGGAAAGGCAAATGGGCTGAAAATGTTTTACGAAATGCAAGCATAAACCGTACAATTCACACTATCAGTAAATCCGGAAAACATACTTTAAAATTTTGGGTGATTGATCCCGGTGTGGTACTGCAAAAAATCATTATTGATTTTGGTGGGCTTAAGCCTTCATATACAGGTCCGGAGCAAACAAAATTATAATTGATGGCTGAGTTTAATTTGATATTATCAAAGAAAAGAAATACACTATATACACAAAATATATCACAGTTGATTATGAACCTGAATTCTGAATCATCAGCATCTTACAGAGAATCAAGGATAGTAAAAATATTATTTTTATGTTTATTCGCCCTAATAATAATTAATATTACTAATTGCCAGATAGTTAAAAACGAAAAAGAGATGGATAAATCAACAGTCAAAAAGTTTGATTTAAAGAAATACATGGGCCAATGGTATGAGATAGCGCGACTCCCTAACTCATTTGAAAAAGGCCTGGTTGGAGTAACAGCCACCTACAGTATCCATGCGAACGACAGGATAACTGTTGTAAATAAGGGCTTTAAGGGCAAGCTCGACGGAAAGTTAAAAACAGCTAATGGTAAGGCAAAAATACCGGATATAAATGATCCGGGTAAATTGAAAGTATCCTTTTTTTGTTTTTTTATGCTGATTATTATATAATGGAGCTGGATACCACAGATTATCAGTGGGCAATGGTTGGAAGTTCCTCCGACCGGTATTTATGGATATTGAGCCGGACCACGAGGATAGAGCCGGAAGTATACAGGATGCTGCTAAGCAGTGCCAAAAAAAGAGGTTATAAAATCGACAAATTAATAACAGTTGAACAATAATAATATATGACTCTGAAGTATGCAAATATCATTCTGTCAGGAATATTAGTACTTCTGATTTCCTGTGTGCAAAAGAGTAACACCCCTGACAGTATTAAATTTGAGAATATTACACGCCTGAATATTTTCGGGGCTGAAATTGGAGAGATTGACACCTCTGACTGGGGATTTGATGACACATGGACAAACAAAGAAAACAGCCTGTTTTCCGACTCTATGTTCACTAAATCCTGCAGACATAATGTATATTACGGAATACTCGGATACCCAAATCCATGCAAAGGATTGTTTGTTGTGCATTTCTACAAAGATGAGAGGACATTGATCAAAATGGGAATATTTGATTTACAGGAAAAACTGGTATTCAAATACCGGATTGTTGATAAATATTTCAGGATAATGACTTCAGTTGATTCTGTATTAAATAATTCATATTCATTTAATTTCAGGCAGTATTTGCCGGATATAATATACAATCAGGATTCAGTACCCGACAATAAACAAATGCCGGCTGACTCTGTATTCAGAGTATATTATCAACTACTGGACATTAATAATGAATGCATTTATAAAGGGCATGGAGATATCATTATAAAAAAATAATACTTTTAAAATAACCTGACTTGTTCTTATTAAAGGAAAAAGACCATCACAAAGCAAAAATTCTACTTAAGGAAGTGCCTTTTAATAATTTATTTGCCCGTTCGGTCATAGAAAAACACGTCACCGGTTCTGTATATGTAAATGATACCGGCGAGCCACACACTTTTTATGTGGTCCATCCGTATGGAATGGCCCTGCTTTTTGGTGATGCAAATAATGAAAATTTCAATTCCGGATTGCTTGATTATATATTGAATAAAAATAATACCCTTAAAAAATCTAGTGGCTGCAGGTTTTCCCTGATAACTGGGACAAAAAACTCAGTTTATTGCCGGGGCTTGATCTTTTAAGAAAGAAAGATCCCGGATTCACTTCAGAAAGCAGTGGTCATGTCGTGGCTTTTGAGAAAGACAAGGTAATGTAACAGATTTTCTTTTTTTTTTATAATTTTACTTTTCAGTTTTCTGATGAAAATTCTCGTTACCAGATAGTGTAAAAGAATTATTTCTTGCTGGAAATTAGATTTCACCAATTTGAACAAATAACAACATTATCTATAATTATAAATCTGTTATGCAACTACTTTACAAAATTAATAATATTATAACTAAGCTATATCACAGGTTGTTTAGACAGGAATGGATCATCCTATTCAAAAGAGTTTTAATTTCAACGAAGAATTTAATTAATGCCGTTAAAAAGCATTATTATTTCCCAGGATATTCCAAATGGGTATTTATCCTTTTATTTCTTATAATGTGTGTTGAATATAATTATCATCATATTCTATTTCTTCATCCTCAAAGTTCTCATATGTGAAGACAATGTGATTGTTTATCAAACACAATGAGTTACTTCCAGGATAATAACCATTTCTTCCAGCCTTCAGTCCATCATTTAGGTACTACCGGTACAGGAAAAGCGATAAGTGATTTCCCCCTTATTTATTTTTTAGTAGCACAACTGTGGAAAATATTCGGGTATCATGAATTTATCTTCCGGCTTGTTATCCCTCATGACAGTATACTTCCTTCAGTGACATGGTCAATCGTGGAGATAAGGGGAATCGAACCCCTGACCTCGTGAATGCCATTCACGCGCTCTAGCCAACTGAGCTACATCCCCGAAACAAGCCACAAAAATATAAATTTTCCCGTAAAATAAGGATACTATCCCTTTAATTATTTATTCAGGGATAGTATCCTTGCATATGTTAGCGCTGAGGATAGTATCCTTGTATATTAAAAATATATTATATAAATTTGGCTTATTAAATAATATTAGCAATGGAAGTAAAGAAATCTGAAAAGGTAAATCTGGAAAAAAACCGGAGTCTTTTTCTGGAACTTGGCCTGGTAATAGTGCTGGCTACTGTGCTCATTGCCTTTGAATGGACAACCAGACCGTCACAGAGTAATGCCTTTGAAACACTGTCTGAGGATGAAGGTGAAGAAGAAATAGTGCCTATTACAAGGCAGCTGGAAGAACAACCGCCACCTCCTCCGCCTCCTCCACAGGTAATTGAAGTTCTTAATATTGTTCAAGATGATGTTGAACTCGATGACCAGCTGGAACTGGATGACATGGAGGGTAACCAGGATCTGGAAATGGATTTTATGCCTTTTGAAGAAGAAGAAGCAGGAGAAGAAGAAGTATTTATTATTGTTGAAGATATGCCAAAATTCATGGGAAGTGATCAGAATGCTTTCCGTACATGGATTCAGCAAAACCTTCGATATCCTGAAATAGCCGCTGAAAATGGTATAAGCGGCAGGGTTTTTGTTCAGTTTGCCGTTAACTCAAAAGGGCAGGTTGTTGACGCTAAAGTAATCAGAGGTGTTGATCCCGCCCTTGACAAAGAAGCACTGAGAGTTGTGAATTCATCACCCAAATGGCAACCCGGAAAACAACGAGGCAAGCCTGTAAAAGTTCAGTTTACATTCCCGATTGTCTTTATTTTACAATAACAATTTTAAAAAAATTTGAAACCCCTGACCCAAAATCAGGGTTTTTTTTTACGGTCTTTATATAAATTTATTGCCAAATATAATTACTATATTAATTTTTGTTTTTATAACTTTATTATATTATCAGTTCAATAATCCTGAAAATAAATAATATGAAAAAGATTTTATACTCAGTTCTGATATTAATCTTACTTACAGGTTGTGGTTCCACAAAAAAAATGATGCAACATGGTAACTATGATGCCATAATAAATAAGTCCATTAAGAAGCTAATAAAAAATCCCGGTAGCGAAAAAGATGCCATTAATCTGGATAAAGCTTACGTTCTTGCTAATGACAGGGACCTGGAAAGAATCAAATATCTGAAAATGGAAGGGACCTCAAATACATGGGATGAGATTTTTCAAAAATATTCAATTCTCAAAGCCAGGCAATCGAGGGTAAAAAAAGTGCTGCCTCTGAATATAGACGGACAATACATTAATTACGAATATACGGATTATGATGCCGAAATAGTCGAGTCAAAATCAAAAGCAGCCGAATACTATTACCAGCACGGGAAAAAACTTATGGCAAATAACACAAAAGAATCATACCGTGAGGCATATTATGAACTTATAAGAGCAGAAAATTATAAGGAAGGTTCCTTCCCTGACATTAACAAACTGATGGAAGAAGCAAGATATAAAGGCATAAGCAGGGTGCTGATAAATACTATAAACAATACCCATCTCAGGTTATCAGGGGAATTCATGGATAATCTGCTTGCTTTTGGCACAAACGGGCTGGATAATGAATGGATTGAATATCATTTAGGATCCATTGGCCGCAATATTGAATATGATTATTATATTGATATAAAACTTCATATGATTAATGTCTCTCCCGAGATGGTTAATACAAAAGACCGAATTGTAAAAGCGACGGTTGATGACGGGTTCGAATACGTTCTTGATAAGAGCGGTAACGTCATGAAAGACAGTGTGGGAAATGATATTAAGGTCAGGAAATATAAAGACCTGACCTGTACTGTGGTTGAAAGACTACAGGAAAAATCAGTTAATATCAAGGGAGAGGTTGAGTTTATTTCAGCAAAGCCAAAACGTATAATAAAAAAAGATCCCATTGCAGCATCAACACGTTTTGAATATCTTTCAGCAAGGGCCATAGGAGATATTGAAGCCCTTGACCGTGAAACACGGAGGTTAACAGAGATTGAGCCATTGCCATTCCCCGATGACTTTACAATGATTTATGATTGCAGTGAAGCGCTTAAAAATTCAATAAGGGATGTAATAACACACAACAGAAATATAATTAAATAAGGTTTACCGCAAGTATCTACCGGATAGTTATTCAAATTACCACATTCCTCAAATAGTAAGTATTCAAAGTACTGCCTTATGTTTTCTATCTCAATTTTATTTAACTTTGCAGGCCTTTATTATATAAATAATATTACAGGCTGATAATGTAATGGGAGGATATTTAACAAAGACCGGACAGGAAAAAGCAATACTCATAGGAATCGTTAATAACTCAATCACTGAGTATGAAGTTAATGATTACCTGAAGGAGCTGGCATTTCTTACAGAAACTGCCGGTGCAATGCCTGTAAAGCAATTTGTGCAAAAGCTTGATATTCCTAACCCCTCAACATTTATCGGCACAGGCAAGCTTGAAGAAATCAGGCATTTTATCAAAACAAATGATATCGATATTATAATCTTTGATGATGAGCTATCTCCCAGCCAGATAAGAAATATCGACAGGAAATTAAATATCCGTATCCTTGACAGAACAAACCTTATCCTGGATATTTTTGCAAAGCGTGCGAAAACGGCCCATGCCAAAACACAGGTAGAACTTGCTCAATATCAATATTTACTGCCGCGACTAACGAGGATGTGGACTCACCTTGAACGCCAGAAAGGAGGCATCGGTCTTAGGGGGCCCGGCGAAACAGAAATTGAAACAGACCGGCGTATCATCAGAGATAAAATTGCATTATTAAAGGCCCAGCTTAAAAAAATAGACAAACAAAAAGCGACACAACGGAAAAACAGGGGTAAACTGGTAAGGATATCAATGGTAGGTTATACAAATGTCGGTAAATCCACGATCATGAACTTACTGAGCAAATCAGAGATTTTTTCAGAGAACAAGCTGTTTGCCACCCTTGATACAACAGTAAGAAAAGTAGTTATTGGCAACCTGCCTTTCCTTCTGTCAGATACTGTAGGTTTTATAAGAAAATTGCCTCATCAGCTTGTCGAATCCTTCAAATCAACACTTGACGAGGTCAGGGAAGCCGATATACTATTACATATTGTAGATATTTCCCATCCTAATTTTGAAGAACAGATCAATATAGTAACCCAGACCCTCTATGAAATAAATGCTGCTGATAAGCCAACCTATCTGATTTTTAATAAAATCGATGCATATAGATTTATAAAAAAAGATGATGACGATCTTACTCCAAAAACAAAGGAGAATATCACTCTTGATGAACTTAAAAATACCTGGATCGCCAGGAACAATTCACAAAGTATATTTATCTCAGCGACTAAAAAGAAAAATATCGAAGAATTTAAAAAACTCCTTTATGAAAAAGCAAGGGAAATACATATTAAAAGATATCCTTATGATGATTTATTGTATTAATTTATAACACTATTGATTTTTATGTGTTATAAATATTAATGCCACTACTGACCGGTATGTTATTTTTTTCAGGTTATTAATTTAAATTAATATGAAACTTTTTAAAATCGAAACCGGGAACCTGATGATAGATGGAGGGGCAATGTTCGGAGTTGTGCCAAAATCATTATGGAGCAAATATTATCCGGCTAACGGGGATAACTTATGCAATCTGTCAATGAGGTGCCTTCTTGTTGTTGATGAAGACCGTAAGATTCTTATTGACACAGGCATCGGCAATAAACAGGATGCGAAATTTTTCGGACACTATTATTTGAACGGCAGTCATTCGCTTGCAGATTCTTTAAAAAGAAATTATGCTTCCACCGATGATATTACCGATGTTATTTTAACACATTTACACTTTGATCATTGCGGTGGAGCCGTGGAATATGATGAAAACAGGGTATTAAAACCTGCTTTCCCCAATGCCCGGTACTGGATCAGCAAGCAGCAATGGCATTTGGCCATGAATCCCAATCACCGTGAGAAATCTTCCTTTCTGAAAGAAAATTTTCTGCCCTTGCAGAAAAGCGGGCAGCTAAAGTTAATTGAAAAGGATACTGAGATAATCAGCAGCGTTGAATTACGTTTATTTAACGGACATACCGAAGGACAGATTATTCCCTTCATAAAGTACAAAAACAGGACAATTGTTTATGTAGCTGACTTAATTCCTACTTCAGCACATATTCCTATATCCTGGATTTGCGGATTTGATACGCGTCCTTTAGTGTTGTTTGATGAAAAGAAAGCTTTTCTTGAGGAAGCCCTGAAGAAAAAATATACTTTATTCTATGAACATGATATTAATGTTGAATGCTCAAATCTGCAAATGACAGACAAAGGTATCAGGATGGGGGAAAGTTATAGTTTGCAGAAATTTCTATCAGATTAGTATTACATCTGTTCGACCATATACAATAAAAAAGGCCGGAAACAAAATATAAATAGCAGCACAGAAATAACGCAATCAGTATAAACAAGATATCCGCGCAATGATCTCCCAAAATAAAATACAAATGAGAATATTGCCCTTAAAATAAGCTGAACTGCAAAGAAAATAAATATTCTCATCCCGTTCGCATTTAACTTTTTTGCGGATGCATAATTACCCCTTACAATTTCAGAAAAGCTCCGGGACAGTCCTGATGAAACCGAACTCTCTCCTGAGAGTTCCGAATAAAATGAAGGCAGAGGATGATTTTGTTTTTCAGCATCAAAAATGGCAGAGTAGGTAATTATTAAAATAATAATTACTCCGAATATAATATTGATCTTAATATATGGTTCTCTGAAAACCACAAAGATGTACAATTTTGTAAGGTTTCCGCCTGCAATTCCTTTTTACCTGCCCCTGCCGGATATTATCAGTTTATTTCTTCAACAGACTCTTCCGGTTTGTTTTCCAATGTATCAACATCCTCCCCGATCTCTTTTTCCATATCTTCGATCACTTCTTCCATTTCTTCACCGAAATCTTTTACTGCCTCTCCGAATTCTTTTTCAAATTCCTCACGAAACTCCTCTTTAAACACTTTATGGAACATGTTGGCTCCCTTTCCCAGTGTCAGGCCCCAGAATAATGCAAAACTTGTTCCCAGTATAGAACATACCAGTGCAGCAATTATCAATCCTTTGGCAGCATTTTTCCTGGTCGCCTGCGACAGTCCTATAGAGCTGAGAATAATTCCCACTACTCCAAATATAAGTGCTGCCACAAAAGTACATGGTATAATACCAAGGGGGATTGCAAAAATTCCCAGGACAAGCCCGGCTATGCCGAGTCCCTGGCCGGCATTAGTTTTTTGTTCAGTCATTACTTTTTATTTAAAATTAAAAATATTTTGTTAATTATTGTCTGTAAATATTTCAAGGATCTTGATAGCTGTAACTGTAACAGGTGTTCCCGGCCCAAAAATGGCAACTACACCTGTTTTGTATAAAAAATCATAATCGCAGGCAGGAATTACCCCACCTACAATTACCATGATATCTTCCCTGCCCAGCTTTTTCAATTCGTTCATAAGCTGGGGGATAAGGACTTTATGTCCGGCTGCCAGGCTTGACACGCCTAAAATATGTACATCATTCTCAACAGCCTGCCGGGCTACTTCGCCAGGGATCTGGAACAGAGGCCCTATATCTACATCAAAACCTATATCGGCAAAGCCGGTAGCGACCACTTTAGCTCCCCTGTCATGACCGTCCTGCCCCATTTTTGCAATCATTATCCTTGGTTGCCTTCCCTCTTTTTTAGCAAAGATCTCACATAACCTGCGTGCTTTCCTGTATTTTTTATCATCTTTCGTCTCCGAGGAATACACGCCTGAGATGGAATGTATCTCCGCTTTGTACCTGCCAAAAACTTTTTCAATAGCATCGGATATTTCCCCCAGTGTGGCTCTTCTTTTGGCAGCCTCAACTGACAATTCCAACAGGTTTCCCTTTCCTGTTGCGGCAGCCATTGTAATTTTTTCCAGTGATGATTTTACTGCATCATTATCTCTTTCCTTTTTAAGTTTCTTAAGCCTTTTTATCTGTATCTCCCTTACTGCAGAATTATCAACATCAAGTATATCGATAGAGTCGGTGTGATTATGATCATATTTATTAACCCCGACAATAATATCCTTACCTGAATCAATCCTGGCCTGCTTACGTGCTGAAGCCTCTTCGATCCTGATCTTTGGAATACCTTTTTCTATTGCTTTTACCATACCGCCCAGTTCCTCAATCTCCAGAATATGGTTCCATGCCTTATGTACCAACTCATGTGTCAGGAATTCGACGTAACAGGAACCTCCCCAGGGGTCAACAGTTTTTGTGATCCCCGTTTCTTCCTGCAGATATATCTGAGTATTTCTTGCAATACGTGCAGAAAAATCAGTAGGCAATGCAATTGCCTCATCAAGGGCATTAGTGTGAAGGGATTGTGTATGCCCCAGTATAGCGGACATAGCTTCAACACATGTACGTGAAATATTATTAAAAGGATCCTGTTCAGTAAGGCTCCAGCCTGAGGTCTGGCAATGTGTCCTTAAT
>CAZBUF010000038.1:0-1753 GCA_964495025.1 uncultured Bacteroidales bacterium
AATGACTTTTATTCCTGCGTCCGCCGCTTCCATGATAGCACCTGCAGCAAACGGCGGGGGCACGAATATAACAGACGTATTGGCACCGGTCGCTTCAATTGCATCAGCCACAGTATTGAATACAGGTCTGCCCAGGTGCACCTGGCCTCCCTTTCCCGGAGTAACGCCACCGGCAATGTCAGTGCCATACTCAATCATCTGTTGCGAGTGAAAGGTCCCTTCACTGCCTGTAAAACCCTGTACAATAACTCTTGAATCTTTATTTACGAGAATGCTCACAATATCTAAGCTTATTTATTTTGCTGATAAAAGTATGTTTTTTGGAGGGTATTTCAAAAAGGAAAAGAGAAGGAAGTTGTTGTTCGCTGTTCGCTTTTCGTTATTCGCTGTTCGCTGACAGTTGCTCGTTGCTTGTTGCTGACTGCTGGTCGCTGCATCGTCAATGCCTAAATAAGGTTGACCGTTTCAGAGGAAGAAGCAATCTCAGGTTGCAGGTTGCTGATCGTTGTTTAAGTCTGAGCTTCAGGCAGTAACAATTGACTTTTCATCAATTCATAGCATTATTTCCGAAAAAATATTATAATTTTGTATTTGTACTGAAAAGAGAAAAAAAATCGATTTAAGGCGCAACCACTGAGGGTATATATGCATCATGTTTAAAAATCTTAAAAATCCCTCATACTATGAAAAGAATATTAACTCTATCAATATCACTGGCTGTGATCCTGTCAGCCTTTGGTAAATCACAAACCGACAGCCTGATAAATTGCACAGGTTATTTTGATTACGAAGTGATCGACAGTATCCAGGCCGACCCTCCTTTTATAGATTCGGTATTTGTCCGGTTTTTTTCTTATTGCGATGATCCTGGTGCTACGCATATGTGGAGCTTCGGAGATTCATCTTACAGCACTGAACCAAACCCTTCACATTATTATTTACCTGACAAATCTGTTTACAAAGTATGTCATCATGTGACAAACGTGTATACTGACGACTATGTGTGCAGGGATATCCGGATCATGCCAATACCCCTGCAATGCCAGTCTGATTTTATTTTTGAGGAAGATACATTAGTAGATTGCGATTGTATCGGTCTTTATCATTTTACTGATCTTTCTTCCGGCGACATCATATCATGGCACTGGACCTTCGGCGACGGTGAGGAATCTTCAGAGCAGAATCCTGAGCATAGTTATGTTACTGAAGGAGTATACAAGGTGATCCTTAGTATTGAGACATCCGACGGCTGTACTTCATATACGCACCGGTATATTCTTGTAGGGTATATTAACTGTGATATTCATATATCCTGGGATGTAATGGAATCATTGCCGCCGCAATATCAATTCTACAGTGATGTTTATGATCCCCGCCAGATTTTTAGTTACGTCCCACCCCTATGGGATACTTCGTGGTACAACCTGATAATTTACGAGTGGGATTTCGGAGACGGTAATACATCGTCCGAACCTTTTCCGGTTCATGTCTATGAATACTCAGGTACTTATACAGTATGTCTGGATGTTACATATCAGAACGGTAAAAGATGTGAAACATGCGTAACTGATTATTTTGATGGCGGGATAATTCATCCCTGCGCGCATACAGGAACATTTTACAAAGCTAATGAAACGTGCGATCATGATTTTGTCATAACCGACGGTGGTGAGAAGCTGGCAATTAATGAAATTGTTCCTGAGATTTACCTGAATGACGGAGCAAGGATAAATTTCGGATATACATTGCTCAC
>CAZBUF010000039.1:0-5008 GCA_964495025.1 uncultured Bacteroidales bacterium
CAGCGGGAATTACTTATCATTGAAAGAAAATTTAAGCTAAATGATGCACTATATACCTTCCTGCTGACCAGACGTTCGGAAATTCAAATTTCCAAAGCATCAAACCTGCCTTCGAATGAGATCCTGGATAAAGCCTCAGCTGAAGATTGCGTGCTTGTTAATCCTAATAAAAAACTTAACCTGATAATAGCATTTTTGCTTGGCATTTTTATTCCTGCAGGCTTGATTTATTTAAAGGATTTGTTCAGTGACAAAATTATTGATAAAGACGATATCTATAAAATAACTGACTATTCATTAATAGGCCATATTGTACATGATAAACATAAAACAAATATCGTTGTCAATGATTATCCAAAATCAGTTACAGCTGAATCATTTCGTTCATTAAGAACAAATTTCCAGTTTGTTTCAGATGGAAATAACTGTAGCGTTATTTTGATAACATCAATAATTACAGGCGAAGGCAAGAGTTATACATCACTTAACCTGGCAACAGTATTTGCACAGAATAAGAAAAAGGTGATAATTGTAGATTTTGATCTCAGAAAATCAAAGATACAGGAGTACCTGAGCGTTAATTCCGAACATGGATTAAGTATGTATCTAAGCAATAATTGCGGGATCGGGGAAATTATTCAGAAAAGTGAAATTGAAGATGTTGATGTTATTACGGCAGGTATAGTCCCTCCAAATCCTACGGAGCTGATTTCATCTTCCAGAACTGAGACACTGTTTGCCCATCTCAGGAAACATTATGATTACGTACTTGTTGATTCCCCGCCAATAGGACTGGTATCTGACGCTCTTTTATTGATAAAATTCAGTGATATAAATCTGTTTATCCTTCGGTACAATTTTACACCAAAGAGTTTATTTACATCAGTTATGAATGACTTGGAAAAACGTAAAATCGATAACATAAACCTGCTGCTGAATGATGTGAAAATATCCAGGGGCGGTTACGGCTATGGATATGGATATGGCTATGGTTACGGTTATGGCTACGGATACGATAATGCTGAAAATAAAAAATCCTTTAAAAAGAAAATCAGCGAAGTGTTTTCAAAAAATAACGGTTAGCCCCCCTTATAGCCTGAAATAATCCGGTATCTCCTTTATAAACGAGTATGCCTTATTATTCTTACTTTCAAGTTTACAGCAATAATGACTGATTCCATTTGTGACAACTAAATAATCCACGTTAAAATTCATATTGTACCTGGCAATCTGATCGAATGTTTTCTGATTGACCTTAACTGCAGGCGATTTACATTCAACTATTAAATTTGGTTTTCCCGAGGTATTAAACACCACAATATCAGTTCTTTTTGATAGTTTGTTTATTTTAAACTCCATTTCTATAGAAATAAGCTGCTGAGGATAGTTCTTTTCATTTACAAGGTATTTAATAAAATTCTGGCGTACCCATTCCTCCGGTGTTAACAAAATGTATTTTCGCCTTATTTCATCAAAAATATATTTTCTATTATCTTCAAATTTTATCTTAAAGGAATAAGTTGGTAAATTTAAAGGTTCCATAATATCAATCATGATATTCTATATGAAAGTGAATATAAACAGAAATATTTGATCATTAATTACCAGGCAGACTAAAAATTTGAAATTTTGACAGATAAAATAACATATCAGCAGATACTTAAGGATTTAAAAAATAAGAAATATAAACCTGTGTATCTGTTAACGGGTGAAGAACCTTACTTTATTGATATTATAACGGATTATATCACAAATAATGTGCTCACGGAACCTGAAAAAGCATTTAACCGGATGATTTTCTACGGCAAGGATGCTGATGTTTATTCAATAATAAATTCTGCCAGGCGTTTTCCCATGATGTCAGAATACCAGGTTATAGTAGTAAAAGAAGCGCAAAACCTGGATAAAATAAGTGAACTGGCAATTTATGCGGATAATCCCCTTAAATCGACGATACTTGTTATCAATTATAAACATCAGAAATTTGATAAAAGGCTTAAATTATATAAGTCAGTAAATGAAAAAGGAGTATTTCTCGAAACCAAAAGACTGTTTGACAATCAGTCCGCTGATTTTATCAATTCATATATTAACAGAAAGGGGTACAAAATTGATCCTACTGCATGTATTATGCTGATTGAATTTTTAGGCACTGATCTTGGTAAAATAGTTAATGAACTTGAAAAGTTATTAATTTCCATTGATCCGCTGACAAAGATAATAACTCCTGCAGATATTGAAATGAATATAGGTATCAGCAAGGACTATAATAACTATGAGCTTCAAAATGCGCTGACAAAAAAGGATATCATGAAAGCGAACAGAATAGTGAATTACTTTGATAAAAACCAGAAAAACAATCCTTTGACACTTACAATTACCTCTTTGTACTTCTTTTTCAATAAAATACTTCTGTACAATTCCATTAAGGATAAACCGGAAAAAGAAATCGCATCAGTATTAAAAATCCGTCCTTTCTTTGTTCCACAATACAAGGCAGCGGCCAGGGTCTACCCCCGGGAAAAGATTGAACAGATCATTTCATTTCTCAGGGAATATGATCTAAAATCAAAGGGAGCAGGAAATGTATCAGCATCACCCGGCCAGTTATTAAGAGAACTGGTTTATAAAATACTTCACTAACCGTTCATTATTCAAGCCCGGCATTAAAAGCATTATCTTTATAAAAAGGTTGTAATACTTATTGCTGTTTATGTATAAAAAAAATCAGATATTTTTATCTTTATACAATTTTTAAATTATGACCTATTTAATCATAGCCTTTACTGCCGTAATATCAATAATGGCATTCAATAATTCTGAGTTTTTCTCCAGGTTTCAGTTCAATGCTTATCAGATATTTCATCGCAGGGAACTGCACCGGTTACTGTCTCATGGATTTCTTCATGCCAACTGGACACACCTGATAGTTAACATGCTGGCATTATTCTTGCTGGGACCTGCTGTAGAGCGATATTTTAAGGAGCTGATGCTCGCAGGGATCATTAAATATGACCGTTTAATATTTCTATTGTTCTATATACTGGCAATCATTTTATCATCCTTAATAAGTCTTTTCAAACAAAAGGATAATACATGGTATAATTCTGTGGGTGCATCCGGCGCTGTTTCAGCAGTAATATTCTTCTATATATTTTTCAATCCCTGGAAAATGCTTTATATCTATGGAATACTGCCTGTTCCCGGAATTATCCTGGGCGCTTTGTATCTTATTTATTCGCAGATTATGAGCAGAAGAAACGTTGATAATATTAATCATGATGCCCATTTTATAGGTGCAGTATTCGGATTTATCTTCCCCATACTTCTTGATTTCA
Source organism: uncultured Bacteroidales bacterium (assembly GCA_964495025.1). Classification (GTDB taxonomy): domain Bacteria; phylum Bacteroidota; class Bacteroidia; order Bacteroidales; family UBA10428. Next base: position 3,339 of record CAZBUF010000039.1, read on the forward strand.
GGTTGCTGGGTAGTTTTATATCAGAGTTTCTCAGGTTCTAGAGCATAATTGAATAATGCAAATCATTGAAATGCAGGTTAGTAAATATATATGCTTAAACGGGGATTTTATCAAATCGGATCTACCTGTTCTTGATAATGAAAACAGGGCTTTTCATTATGGAGACGCACTTTTCGAGACTATTCATGCTAACGGCACAAGGCCTCAGTTCCTGGAATTACATATAAACAGGCTCACTCATGGGATGAAGCTCCTGAAAATGAATATACCTGATATATTCAAACCTGAATATTTTGAAAAAGTGATTGTTAACATTTTAAACAGGAACCGGCAGCTTCAGGGTGCAAGAATCAGGCTTACAGTGTTCAGAAATTCCGGAGGATTATATACCCCATCCTCAAATGATATCTCCTATATGATGGAATCCTGTCCTCTTGAAAATGATAAATATATCTTAAATCAAAAGGGCTATGCTATTGATACTTATCAGGATATACATAAACCTGCAAACCTTCTATCAAACTTAAAAACAACAAATTCATTAATATTTGTACTGGCCGGAATTTTCAGGCAGGAAAAGGGCCTTGACGACTGTCTTATCCTTAATGAGAAGCAGAGAGTCATAGAATCAATCAGCTCAAATATTTTTATTGTCAAAGAATCCAGGGTCCTTACACCCGGACTGAATGAAGGGTGCCTTGCCGGAATAATGAGACATACGATAATTAACATATTGAAAGCCCTGGGTTATTCTGTAGTTGATAATTGCTCTTTGACGGTTCAGGATCTTCTTGCAGCAGACGAAATATTTCTGACGAATGCCATTACCGGCATCAGATGGGTCATGGCATTCAGGCAGAAACGGTATTATAATGACACATCCGGATTTCTTATTCAGAAACTGAATGAAATAACATTTGAAGATTTTTAATTGAATATCCTGTCCCGGGAAGTAATAAATGTAACGTCCGCAACATATAATGCATCTAATTCATCTGTGGATTTTCCGGAAAATTGGCCCACATCTCATATTTCTTACCCATCTTTTTAAGTGTTGCTTTCCAGAAGTGCTTACTTACAGGTGCCATTATTTCCACGGGATCCAGCTCAGAAATTACCCATGAATTTTCAGCAAGCTCATCATCAAGCTGGTGTGCATGCCACCCTGAATAACCTAAAAAGAAACGTACCTGTTCTTTCCCAAGATTACCCGACTGAACGAGCTTTTTTATAACTTCAAAATCCCCACCCCAGTATATGTTTTCAAGTACCTTAATACTATTCGGGACAATATCGCCTAATGTATGCAGATAATGAAGCGTATCCGTATTTACAGGACCCCCAATAGAAACAAGAGCATCGGTTTCAGGAAAATCATTTATAACCTCATTTGCCTGCAGATCAACAGGCTTGTTAAGAACAAATCCGACAGCTCCTTCAGGTGAATATTCGGTCAATAAAACAATAGACCTTTTAAAGTAGTTATCCTGCAAAAAAGGTTCTGAAATTAAAACCTTTCCTTTTGCAGGAGCTATATTATTCTCTGTTTCAAAAAAACTATAATCCAGATCCATAACAAATATTTTTCTCTTCACAACAAATACTGTTCCAAATCATATGTTATCAACAAACAAAATTATAATAAAATATGTTAAAAATCCCCTGTAAAT
>CAZBUF010000040.1:0-9438 GCA_964495025.1 uncultured Bacteroidales bacterium
ATGGGATTACCGCTGTATGTTCCTGTTGCGGTAGCTCCTGTCATGTATATTGCTGCTGTTCCGGTACATGTAATAATATCTGATCCTGCATTGGCTACAGGCTGTGTTCCCCATGTAATAACTCTTGTATCTGCATCGTCAGGGCAACCGCTTGCTCCTGTAAGTGTTAATGTAGCAGTGAATGATCCTGAGGCGGATGTTGGCGTAAATGTGGCGAGTGCGGGATCGGCATTCTGTGTCCATGTGCCCAGTCCGCTGCCGCCGCTCCATGCTGGCAGTCCGCTGTAGTTTCCGGTTGCTGTGGCTCCCGTCATGGGTATTGCTGCCGTTCCCGAGCATGTAGTGATATCTGATCCGGCGTCAGCTACGGGTGGATTATTCCATGTAATAACTCTTGTGTCAGTCGCATCCGGACAACCGCCAGCCCCTGTAAGTGTCAGTGTAGCAGTAAATGATCCTGACGCGGTGGTTGGATTAAATGTGGCGAGTGCTGGATCGGCATTCTGCGTCCATGTGCCCAGTCCGCCGCCGCCGCTCCATGCTGGCAGTCCGCTGTAATTACCGGTTGCCGTAGCTCCCGTCATGGTTATTGCTGCCATTCCGGTACATGTTGTAATATCTGATCCTGCATCAGCTGCAGGGGGTTCATTCCATGTGATGACTCTTGTATCAGTTGCGTCAGAGCAACCATTGGTTCCCGTAAGTGTAAGGGTTGCAATAAATGATCCTGTTGTTGAGGAAGGGGTAAAAGCAGCGAGTGCGGGGTTGGCATTCTGCGTCCATGTACCCAGTCCGCCGCCACCGCTCCATGTAGGAGTGCCGCTGTATGTTCCTGACGCAGTAGCTCCTGTCATAGGTATGGCTGCCATTCCGGTACAGGTAGTGATATCTGATCCTGCATCGGCCACAGGCTGTGTTCCCCATGAGATGACTCTTGTGTCAGAATCGTCAGCACATCCGTTGGTTCCTGTAAGTGTTAATGTTGCAGTAAATGATCCTGAGGCGGATGTTGGAGTGAAAGTGGCGAGTGCGGGGTTAGCATTTTGTGTCCATGCGCCGAGTGCTCCGCCGCCGCTCCATGTAGGAATGCCGCTATATGTTCCTGAGGCAGTAGCGCCGGTCATAGGTATTAATGACATACCGCTACATGTAGTAATATCTGTTCCTGCATTTGCCACGGGCTGTGTGCCCCATGTGATAAGTCTTGTATCTGAATCATCAGCACATCCGTTGGTTCCTGTAAGTGTTAATGTTGCTGTAAACGATCCTGAGGCAGTGGTTGGAGTGAAAGCAGCGAGTGCAGGGTTGGCATTCTGTGTCCATGTGCCCAGTCCGCCGCCGCCGCTCCATGCAGGAGTGCCGCTGTATGTTCCTGAGGCAGTAGCGCCGGTCATAGGTATTGCTGCCGTTCCTGTACATGTAGTAATATTTGTTCCTGCATCGGCCACAGGCTGTGTTCCCCATGTAATAACTCTTGTATCAGAGTCATCGGGGCAGCCTCCTGCTCCTGTAAGTGTCAACGTTGCGGTAAACGATCCTGAGGCGGAAGTTGGAGTAAATGAAGCGAGTGCGGGGTTAGCATTTTGTGTCCATGCACCCAGTCCGCCGCCGCCGCTCCATGCTGGCAGTCCGCTGTAATTGCCGGTTGCTGTGGCACCCGTCATAGGTATTGCCGCAGTGCCGCTACATGTTGTAATATTTGATCCTGCATCAGCTGCAGGTGGTTCATTCCAGGTAATAACTCTTGTATCTGAATCATCAAGGCATCCGTTAGCTCCTGTAAGTGTAAGTGTAGCGGTAAATGATCCTGAAGCGGTAGTCGGATTAAAAGCAGCGAGTGCAGGGTTGGCATTCTGTGTCCACGTGCCCAGTCCGCCGCCGCCGCTCCATGTTGGAGTGCCGCTGTATGTTCCTGATGCAGCAGCGCCGGTCATAGGTATTGCGGCTGTTCCTGTACACGTTGTAATATCTGTTCCTGCATCGGCCACAGGCTGTGTGCCCCATGAAATGACTCTTGTGTCAGAATCGTCAGCACATCCGTTGGTCCCTGTAAGCGTTAATGTTGCTGTAAATGATCCTGATGCGGAAGTTGGAGTGAATGCAGCGAGTGCGGGGTTGGCATTCTGTGTCCACGTGCCCAGTCCGCCGCCGCCGCTCCAGGCAGGAGTGCCGCTGTATGTTCCTGAGGCAGTAGCGCCGGTCATAGGTATTGCTGCCGTTCCTGTACAAGTAGTAATGTCTGTTCCTGCATTTGCTACGGGCTGTGTGCCCCATGTAACAATTCTTGTGTCAGAATCGTCAGAGCAACCATTGGCACCTGTAAGCGTTAATGTTGCTGTAAATGATCCAAATGCAGCAGTTGGAGTGAAGGCAGCGAGTGCAGGGTTGGCATTCTGCGTCCAGGCGCCCAGAGCGCCGCCGCCGGTCCAGGCAGGAGTGCCGCTGTATGTTCCTGAAGCAGTGGCCCCGGTCATAAGTATTGCTGCTGTTCCTGTGCATGTAGTAATATTTGTTCCTGCATTTGCCACAGGATGTGTTCCCCATGTAATAACTCTTGTATCTGCATCATCTGAGCACCCCAGATCACCGGTCAGGGTTAAAGTTGCAATAAATGAGCCTGAAGCAGAAGAGGGAGTGAAAGTGGCGAGTGCAGGATTGGCATTTTGTGCCCATGTACCCAATCCGCCGCCGCCGCTCCATGTTGGAGTGCCACTGTATGATCCTGAAGAAGTGGCACCGGTCATAGGTATGGCCGTCATGCCGCTACATATTGTAATGTCAGTTCCTGCATTGGCAGAGGGAACAGGTGCTTCCCTGATTACAGCATTATTACCCTGTTTTGTACAACCTTCATTATCAACTACCCATGTCCTGTAGGTCCCGCCTGGAAGGCCTGAGAAAAAACTACCTTCCTGGAAGGTTGTATCAGGTGTAGCAATATTTGCGATAGCATAATCAAGATCAGGGGTGCCGCCGCCGGCAGTAATAAGAATAGCACCGTTGCTTGTTCCCTGGCAGGTTGGCATAGTATCTATTGAAGAGATAATTATTTCAGGTGGCACGCTGTCATGAGCGGAAAGAAAGAAGATCGTTGCTACCTGTGCAGGCCCGCCGCAATTATTGATATCATCTACTGTCACTGAGTAGATACCGGTCCCCAGGTTAACAGCAACCTGTGTAGTCTGGCTACCTGTATTAGCACTCCATTTATAATCGTAAGGAACTGTGCCCCCGCTCATGTTTGCCCTTAACTGGGCATCGCTTGCATCAAAACATGACAATCCTTTAATTACAGTTATTGTTGCAGTGGCTAATGCCGCAGGTTGATAAACAGGATTATACTGCCCCTTATTTGCCCCAACATTGTCATAAACCCATAAATAATAGGTGGCTTTGGCAGTCAGACTGCCGAAATACGCTGTATCCTCATTATGTGATATTTGCTTGATCAGTGTTCCTGAACCTCCAAGGAACGGAGGCTTATTGTTCCATAATTGATAGGTATATGGAATAGAACCCGGATCTGATATCCTGACAATAATTGAACCATCTGATCCTCCGTTGCACGATACATGGTTTGTATCTGCCAAAAAATCAAATGCAAGTACAGCTTTATTTATAAACAGCAACAATACTAAGGCTGAGAAGCATATATACCTTTTTATCTTCTTGTTCATTATAGAAGTTTTATCTATTGGTTTTTGTTTCATCATAATATTGGTTAAAAGCTGAAGTTATTTACCAGGTTCATGTATAAATACTTCTTTAAATGTACTTTTACCCGAATTATCAATTGCTCCTGCAAAATATCTTCCTGCAGGTAAATGTTCAAAGACATATATATCGTTTAAAACAGGATCACTTTCTTTTAAAAGACCTCCGCCCTGCCAGGGCTCATTATCATATAGAAAGAACTTAAAGCCGGGTTCTCCCTGCTCAATCGTCACTTCAATTTCACCATCGGTGCCCCCTGCCACTGAAACGGGTTCAGAATTAACATTAATACTGAAGTCTTGTCCGCTTACGCTTAAATAAGCTGCAGTAAATATCATTATACAGGTTATCAGAAATACTCTTTTCATCCGTTTAAAATTTATAACTGACCAAAAATAAATTATTCAAAATCCTGAAAACACTCCTTATAAAATTTCTTATCAAAAAATATGGTTGCTGAAACCGGGCCACAATTATTTTTATCATCAATAAAGCAGCGATAGATCCCGGCAGAAATATTTTTGGCTGATTGTGTTGTCTGGTTGCCGGTATTTTCACTCCATGCATAAGTATATGGCTTTATCCCTCCGCTGCAATTGGCTTTTAATACAGCATCTTTTTTTTCAGTAGTAGTAAAGCATTTTTCCAGAGTTATCGGCTCAGCTTTTAGCTTTTCGGGCTGATCAACTATGATTTCTTTTTGCAGGGAGCTGCCTTTCGAATCTTCAACAGTGATATAATATTCGTCTGCCGGGAGATCATCAAATGAATAACCGGTGTTTTTTATATTCACCTTTGCAAGGTAATTTTGCCTTGCAGATGGTTTATTATCATATAGTATGATTATAAATTCAGGAACACCGGAAATAATATCCACGGTTATTTTTCCGGATGATTCACCATAGCATTTAACAGGCTCTGATATTAACTTAAAATCAATATCTTCTGAAGATACAGTAAAATAAAAAAAATTGATGCAAAATAATGTTAGAATAATTTTATGCATTTATATAAATTTTCCGGCAATTGATCAATAAATACTACGAAAAGTCAATAAATAAGTTTCAATACCTAAGCTTGTGTAAATAGCGTATGCCGTAATTTTTCAATATGTAATATTACTAAATGTAGAATTTAATAATCCGGCTTAAAAACTAATATTTAAACATTATTTCAAAATAAAGGCGATTTTTATACATTAAGTCATTGATTTATAAATTTTTGAGTGATCAGTAAAAATAATTATAATTGTTGATAATTATTTGATTATCAGGCTTTGAAAAATGGTTATCAATTATTTTGTCAGGTCAGTGTCAGCAAGCCGAACAGTAAATTTGCTAAATATGCTCATCCCGGGATATGAATTTTCTGGTGATATACCTTACAGGATACCACGCTGCGATAAAACCTATGATAACTACAACAAAAAGTACGGCAATAATATCAGATACTTCAATATTTACCGGATATGCATCGATAATAAAAGTGCCGCTCCCGACTAACTTAATAAGCTTGAATCTGATTTGCAGAAAGCAGATCAAGAGGCCGGTAATCAAACCTGCAATAGCCCCCAATACAGATATTGACCACCCTTCATACAAAAAAACTTTTTTAATAGTTTTAAGATCAGTTCCAAGGCTTCTAAGTGTTGATATATCAAATTTCTTTTCTAATATCAGCATTGTAAGTGAGCCGATGACATTAAAGGAGGCCACGATAAGTATGAAAATAAGGATCAGGAAGATCACATATTTTTCTGCCTGCATTGTTTTATAAAAAAGCTCATCCTGCTGATATCTGTTCATAACATCATATTTGTCACCCAGTATTTCTGTAATTTTATTCTGAATATTTTTCAGGTTTGTTTTTTTCTCAATTTTTACTTCAATGGCGCTCACTTCTTTATCATATCCGAATAATTCGCGTGCAAAGGCCAGGGGGACAAGAATATATTTTGAGTCATGATTCTGTTCAATAGAAAATACTGCTGAGGGGAAAATATATTTTTTATTTATTGCCTGCATAGGGTCCATTGAAACTTTCTCACTTCTTCTTGGTACATAAACAGCAATCGGGAATAAATAAGCAGGATTGACATTAACATTCACATTCAGAAAATATGATATACCCTGTCCGATTATTGTATAGTATTCACCGTCACTTTCCAGGAGAAAATCTCCGGAGGTCACCATGGTATCAATTCCTGATATTTCCCTGAAATTCTCACTTATCCCTTTTACAGTAGCAATGGTCTGTTTCTTATTATACCTGAGTAACGCTTTATCTTCCAGTACTTCAGCGAAGTCAACTACACCATTGAGCTCCTTTATTTTATTGAATTTATCATTATCCGGAATAAATGTTTTTCCTTCGGCAATAGTTATTTTTAAATCAGGATTAAAGGAATCATATAGAGAACGGATTAAATTGTCAAATCCATTGAATACTGACAATACTACAATGAGAGCCATTGTCCCCACAGCCACACCCAATACTGAAATACCTGAAATTAAGTTAATTGCGTTGTGTGATTTTTTAGCAAACAGGTATCTTTTGGCTATATAGAAAGGGAAATTCAATTAAGTATAGATTATGATTTCAGAAGTTTACTAATGTTTTCGATATAATCAAGCGAATCGTCATGATAAAATGCCAGTTCCGGGACAATGCGTAATTGATGTCGGATTTTTTTACCCAGGGAATTTCTTATATTCTTCACATTATTATTAGCAATGGGAAAAAAATCATCATTCTCCTTATAGGGAAATACGCTAAGATACACCTTAGCAAGGGACAGATCAGGAGTAACTCTTACTACTGTTACTGTAATTAATTTTCCATCAAAAAGATTTTTACTCTTTTTCCGGAATATCTCAGCAAGTTCTTTCTGCAGCAACCGTGCTATCTTATTCTGCCTTATGGATTCCATTCTTATATCGTCAGTCTTAAATATTTGCCTTGTATTAAGGTAAAAGTACAATTTTTAGATAACATTTTATAGTTTTGTGGCAAGTTAGGATTTGATAAAATATATCAGACGATTAATTTAAGTAAACAAATCATTCATAATAAATAATAAAAAGAAAGAAATGTCAAAGAAAAGAGTTTTATCTTGCATTCAGCCGACCGGGGAGCTTCATCTGGGAAATTATTTCGGAGCAGTAAAAAACTGGGTAAATATTCAGGATAAATATGATTGTATTTATGGTATAGTTGATCTGCATGCCATGACAATGCCATATGAACCTGATGAATTAAAAGCCAATACACTGAATATGCTGGTTGATTTATTGGCGTGCGGTATTGATCCCGAGAAGTCAATATTATTTATACAATCGCTTGTTCCTCAGCATACTGAGTTGACGTGGATATTCAGTTGCCTGACTTCCTATGGTGAACTTACAAGGATGACACAATTTAAGGACAAGTCTGAGCAGGGAGATAAAGGCGTAAAAGGAAAATTTATTTCTGCCGGGCTATTCACATACCCGATATTGCAGGCTGCGGATATACTTATTTATAAAGCGGATTTTGTGCCTGTAGGCAAGGACCAGGTTCAACATCTGGAACTTTCCAGAAATATCGCGGTAAGGTTTAACAAACAGTATGGCGATTATTTTCCCGAGCCTATGCCACTGCTCACCGACATACCCAAGCTTGTTTCCCTGGCGGATCCGACAAAAAAAATGAGTAAAAGCCTTGACGAGAAACACTATATCGGCTTATTTGAAGAAGAAGATTCTGTCAGAAAGAAAGTAAGGGCTGCTGTTACTGATACAGGTGTGAAGCAGGGCGATGCTATGAGCCCGGGAGTTGAGAATCTTTTTAACCTGGTAAGAGCCTGCGGCAGGGAAAATGAATATATTTCACTGACAGGGGATTATAAATCGGGCACATTAAAATACAGGGATCTGAAAGAAGTTGCTGCTGATGCACTGGTGGAACTGACTTCCGGCTTCAGGTCACGGCGGAGCGAGATTGCCAGGGATAAAGCTTATGTTAATAAATTAGCATCTGACCTGTCAGAAAAGGCCAGGACGCTCGCTGCCATTACAATCAGAGATGTACGGTCGATCATAGGATTGCCGGACATGCATTGATCTCAAAGGGCTTGTAAAGGCGGGAATATACAAAATAAAAAGTCCCGGCAATTTTTGGCGGGACTTGACTGAAAAAAGATTTTCAGGTATATTTTAATTTTTGAAAAACTGGTTATTAGTTTAATTACAAATTTTGTGCCAAAGTATATCAACAAAAAAAGGCTGTCACAAATGAGCAGCCTTTTTTTGTCATCGCTATCGCGCGAGAGGCAATGGCGTGTGTATCAAATAATACTATTCAACAGAGAACTTGTCAATATAAACTCCTTTACCAACATATATTTTAAGAATATATAAACCTTTGGAATAACCTGTAAGATCAATTTCACTAATCCCGGGATTTTCAGATACATAAATCAGTTCCCCTGTATTACTGTATATTTTAATTTCAGATATTCCGCTTGATTGATCAGGATTACTGATAAAGAGCATATTACTTGCAGGCACAGGATAGATTTTTATTCCTATATCATTCAGTTCATTAATATTGCTTAGCTTTTCTACTTCAGCATTATCGGTTGCCGAGCAGTAATTAGCGTCCATAACAGTTATTATATACAAGCCCTGTGATAATCCGCTGAATGTTGAACCTGCCTGGAATGTTATTCCATCAAGTGAATATTCCAGGCCACCTGCAGGTGAGGTTGCTGTAACGGTTATTTCACCATCATTTCCATAGACCTCATCTGTAACTGCAATATCAATAATTATTGGTTTTTCATTTACTGTTAGGGTAAAATCATCACTATCTTTGAGTGCATAAACATCAGTAACAATTATTGTAACCAGGGCACTGCCGGTCACACCTTCATTAGGTTCCAGTCCAATTGTCCTGCTGCTTCCAGTACCGGAAATAATTATACCGCTGACAGGCAACAATGTTTCATTGTCTGAGCGGGCTTCAACTACCACTGAATTCGGATCACTATCATCAATATATATATCGAATGTTCCCATACCCATTCCTTCACATCCTTCAGTATTAACAAGCTCGGAAAGAACAGGTGCTCTGACCCCGGTTCCGGTAACTGCAATTGCCTGTACTTCAGCTCCTGTGCTGTTTGCTATAAGTTCTCCGGAATATTCTGTTTCCACATCAGGTGCAAACCTTATATATACAGGTGTACTTGCTACAGTACCACCAGCAGGAGTAAATGATACAGTATCGGTGTTCCCTGAATAGTCACCACTGGTAACAGAAACCTGGAAACCTTCAGGGGCAATTACCCGCAGGTCGTCCGTAAGATCCGAACCTTCAACATTAAGACTTTGTTCTGCTGAATATTCACTTATCAGTATATTATCAAAATCAGATAAAACACCTGTTAATGTGATATATGCGGTGGCATATCCTGTTCCCGTGACAAATACATTTTTATCTGCTGCATTCAGGGCTGATAAAATAATGTTATCAGAGTAGTAGTTATCCTGCCGGGGTGCAAATCTTGTATATACTAAAGTTGGTGTCACAACACTATCAACCGGGGTAAGAGTTACAGATCCCGTATTTCCTGAATAATCACCACTGGTTAATGTGATTTCGAAGCCTTCAGGTGCAGTTATTATTATATCTGATGCTAATGCAAATCCTTCGACTGTAAAACTTTGTTCAGCAGAGTATTCA
>CAZBUF010000041.1:0-1953 GCA_964495025.1 uncultured Bacteroidales bacterium
CACTGGCTATATATGAATCAATGAGGAATTTTTGTCCCAGTAACTTAAATGATACCGGTAATTTCCCGGGATCACTGGAAAAAGGATCCACATAAAAGAAATTTGACATGATCTTCTGTCCGTAATCATCCGATGCATCCAGTGTATCTTTAAATTCTTCATATACATTGTTGTCAAAAAGATCAGCGGGTGTGGCCAGCAGATTATCTGTCAAACCTGATAATTCTTCAGGAGTAAGGTTATCATCGGGCCCGACAAGGAAGGATATGATCTTCTCATGTGTCTGCAGCAATTCCGGCTTACCGCATGAATATAACAATTCATTCAGTAAAATCGCTCCCAGCTGCATTCTTCTAAGCTCATCAATTGTCCAGTCTTTCTCCCAGGGATTTTGAGGAGGGGCGGTCAGCAGGAAATCAATTCGGCCGAGCCACATCATTGCCCTGAAGTAATTCTCAAGATTCTTTTCTCCGTCCGGTGTATAGATTATTTTATTGTAGTGCCCGCGAGGTTTAAACTGGCTGAAATCAATTTTTCTCGCTCTTGTATCTGTGAACAGGCATATAAATTCCATCTGCTCATTTGCAACAGCCGTCATAATATCGTTATATTTTTCCGCTGAATGCATCTGCGGAGCAAAAGTCTCATTCATCAGTAATGAATAAGCCACAGATACATAAAGATCAACATCTGATAAGTTATCATCTAAACGGGCATCACTGCTGTATTTACCGTACAATGCGGGATAGCTGTCGTACATTGCCTCCAGCAGTTCTTTCAGGTTAGGTTCAAGGAATTGCCACTCAAGGGTTTGTAAGATCACATCGTAGGAATTATGCAATGTATAAAGTATAAAATCCGAGCTGATGAAGAGGGGCAGGTCATTAGAATAGATACTTATGAACTGTTCGGCCCAGCTGAGTTTGTTTAACCGTTGTGTAACCATGAAATGGTTATTCGCCAGCAATTTTTCTTCAGCTGGCGTAAGATTATAAATACTTTTTATGGAATCATACCATGGAATAGTACTCAGACTTGTAGGTTCGGACCTTGTCGCATAATAATTGGTCCTGGGAGGATTATTTTCCAGCAACTCTGCGGCAGTCAGCGTTTTATTCGAATCAAGAAACTCCATATAAAGATCAGGGTCGAAAGTGCTCTGTGCCTGAATATAATTATTGGCAAATATAAAAACAAACAGAGCCATTGATATGTAATACTTTGTTTTCATACGTTTAAAATTTTTTCTCAATTGTCGTATGGAACTTACCACGATTTTTTTAATCATTCTTTATTACGAATTTTTGATTAAAAAAATCATGGACGTTTCATAATTCCGGAAATAATTAATGTAAGTTATTAATAAAAAAGGATTCATCAATATTAAGATGTTAAAAAGATGAAAAGGGTTGCGTGTGGATTTACAATCCGAACCGGTATGAGAGCTTGATTAAAAAGATATCATAAGGGTAAATTTTAAAAAGATCCTTTACATCGTTTCCGAAAGAAAAATCTCCAAGTGTACGGCTGTCTGACCTGTTCTGGCTCCATACCAGGTAGAGTATTGAACCTGGAAGATACTCCCAGCGTATGACCAGGTTGGAATTGAAATCGAATGCATTGAAGTTGGGATTTTCAAATGAATAGTCAGTTATCCCGTTCATATCCTCGTCAATTTCATATATGTTATCATCACTGTTAAGTGTTATCTGATCTTCGGAATATGATACATAACGTTCATTAAAATTATCAGCTTTTGAGTCCTTAATGTAATTAAAACCGTCATACTTGCCTGCTGCTATGAAGGGCATTCCATAATACTGGATTGTAAAGTCGGGAGTCAGGTTATAATTTATTCTTACGGTCATGCTGGTCTGTACCCGGTCAATATTTCCTCTTACATATCTTTTACTGTCGAGGTAATCGATATTCTCAACATATTCAATCCTGTTA
>CAZBUF010000042.1:0-7808 GCA_964495025.1 uncultured Bacteroidales bacterium
CAGCACATATGTCTTTCCGTGTATAGGACCTTTACCGTCAAGAGGTTCACCAAGAGAATTTATTATCCTTCCCAGCAATCCTTCTCCTACAGGTATCGAGGCTATCCTGTTTGTTCTTTTTACTGAGTCACCCTCCTGCACTTCCTCGGATGACCCCAGCATTACTGCTCCGACATTATCCTCCTCAAGGTTAAGGACTATGCCCATTACTCCGCTCTCGAATTCTATAAGTTCATTTGACTGCACCTTTGATAATCCATGAATTCTGGCTATGCCATCACCTATCTGTAAAACTGTACCTACTTCTTCAAGTTCTACTCTGATATCTATCCCTTTTAATTCTTGCTTTAATATTTTTGATACCTCTGAAGGCTTTAAGATTGTCATATTCTTTAATATTATAATTTATGTCGTTAATAACTCTTTTCTGATTTTGCTAAGGTTATTTAATACACTTGCATCAATTTGCTGATCTTCAATTCTTAGAATAAATCCCCCTATTAATTTTTCATTAACTTTTTCACTAAGTTCAATATTTATATCAAGTTTTTTAGTAATATATGATATGACGGTATCCCGTAATTTATTATCAATAGTCTTTGATGTTATTAATACAGCTGACTTTATACCCATGTCTTTTTTAAACAAGTCCAGAAAGACCCGGGATATTGAGGCCAGATATGCTTCACGCCGGTTTTTGATTATAAGCGCTAAAAAGGAATTCACAACGGGATGAAAATCGTTTTTAAAAGTATTATTTATAACCTTTAATTTCTGTGATGTTCTTGTAACAGGATTCACAAGGAAATCCTTAAATTCAGGGATTGTTAAAATAGACTCATTTAACACCAGGATATCTTCCCTTATCCTGGGTAATATATTTTGCTCCTTTCCTAATGATAATAAGGCTTTAGCATACCTGACAGATATTTTGCTTTCGTTCATTGTATTTGGAATTGACTAATACAGCTATTCAAATTTTACATCTCTTAATGATTTTTCAATAAGATCGTGTTGTTCTTCATCAGAGCGTAATTTCTGATGAAGTATTTTCCCTGCAATTTCAACAGAGAGATTTGTAATCTGATGTTTTATCTCGTTAATAGCTGCAATCTTTTCATTTTTTATACTTATTCTTGCTTCTTCAATAAGCTTTTTTGATTCATTAACAGCTGATTGCTGTGCCTCATTAACAATAGAATCTTTTAATTCACGGGCTTCTTTCAGGATCTTATCGCTTTCAATTTTTGCCTTTTTTATAATTTTTTCATTATCCGCCTGCAACATTGACATTTCTTCCCTTGCCTGATCTGCAGCTTTTAACGCATTTTCAATAGAATTTTCTCTTTCACGAAGGAAATTTAAGATAGGTTTCCAGGCAAATTTCCTTAGAATGAATAAAATGATTAGGAAGGCTATCGTTGTCCAGAAAATAGTTCCGAAATCAGGATTAATAAGTTCCATAATAATAAAACTAAAAAAATTACTAAAACTTTAAAAAGGTCTCATTTAGCTGCCAACCGCAACAAAATGAGACCTGAATAGTTTTCAGCCAATAGTCATCAGGCAGACAACAACTGCAAATAATGACACTCCTTCAATAAGCGCTGCAGCAATGATCATATTGGTGCGGATGTCTCCTGCAGCTTCAGGCTGACGCGCAATAGCCTCAACAGCAGTGGCCCCGATACGGCCAATGCCAAATGCTGCAGCTAATGCACTAAAGGCTGCTCCAAATGCCGGAGCAAGAGCTCCAAGTCCTTCTGCTAAAAAAATAAATTGTGTTAACATTATATATATATTTAAAATTAGTGATGCTCTTCAACTGCCATGCCTATATACAAGGCTGATAAAAAAGTAAACACAAAAGCCTGTATAAATGCAACAAGCAACTCCAGGAACATCATGAATAAAAGAAAGATAATTGACAACGGGGAAAATGATAATCCAAGGGCAATACTTTTTTCACCAAAAACAAAAATAAGGCTCAGGAAACCAAGAGTAATAAGGTGCCCTGCAGTAATATTCGCAAAAAGACGGATCATAAGCACAATTGGTTTTGTAAAAATACCAAAAAGTTCAATTAATGGCATTAAAGGTGGGATCTTAAGCCAGACTGGAACACCCGGGGTGTTAAATATATGTCTCCAGTAGTTCCTGTTGGCACTAATATTTGTAGTAACTAAAGTAAAGACGGCCAGTACACCTGTAACAGCGATATTACCGCTGAGATTTGCCCCTCCGGGCGGTATGGGAATGATTCCCAGCATGTTGTTTATCCAAATGAAAAAGAATACTGTCAGCAAATAGGGGGTGAATTTCTCATATTTATGTTCTCCAATAGACTGTTTTGCAATATCATCCCTGACAAAAATAATAATAGGCTCAATAAGAGATTGAATACCCCTGGGAGGCATGCCCCTGGTTTTTTTGTAAACACTGGCAACAGAAGTAAAAATCCAGGTGATAAGTATAATACTAAAAAATAAAGCGACAATATTCTTTGTAATAGAAATATCAAAAGGGATAGAGGAAATATTGCCACTGCTGTATTCAACTATTTTACCTTTTTTTTCACCTTCATTCTCCAGCATGTAATTATAATCTTTGTAATTATAGGATGAGTGACCGTGATGAAGTTTTTTTGAGGAGAAAACCACAAGGCCGTTATTCTTACTGATTAAAATTACCGGGAGGTAAATAGAAAGCTGAAAATCCTTGAATGTCAGAATATGCCATTCATGAGCATCGCTTATATGGTTAAACAGGAACTCTTTGGCATTAAATTTTTTTTCAGTATCATGTACCTGGTCATGCCCATGATTTAAGAGTTTATCGTTGCATGCTGACACTGAAGGCTTCAGGATAATTATTGCTGAAATAATTAAAATGAACCAATATCTATTTCCAACCACTCCTTTTAAATATTATAATTTCTGCTCTAACTGCTAAGGTATTATAAAATTAATAAAAACTATTTTGATTTTTTATAATTGTTTGACGTTCTTTTTAAATATGAGATTATTGATTTTATTTCCAGTGAAGTAAAAGCAATATACAGTATAAACAGAACGGCAACGAAGATTTTAAAATTTTCCTTATGATTTTTTATATAGAATATAGTAAACAGGATATATCCGAAAAACTTAATAAAAAAAGAAAGCATATAGGCAGTCTCAAATTTCAGCCTTTTTTTTTCTGATGAATATACAAGCAATGAATGCACAATTATATTCAGGGCGCAAAAAAAACCCAAAAGCAAAGGGAAAACCGGAAGATAATATTCCTTTAGAAATATATTGAAAGTTATTATTCCCGCCACTGCAAATGATCCTGTTAAAATTAAGCCCCTGGCGATAAAATGTTTTATTTCACGATACATAAATGGTTATTTAATTTTAATCAGGTCTTTGATCGCATAATATATGGATAATATCACGGCCAGCGCGGACAGGACAGCAGTAAAAACAGGTTTTTTTAATTCGAGCCAGCTATCTATTTTCCTGCCTCCAAAAACTCCTAACAGAATTATGGCAATCATTTGTAAGGCAATACCGGAGTATTTTGTATAACTATTTAGACTTTCCGGGCTCTTCTGCGGGTTTTTCCTGCTCTTTTGAGGCATTTTGAATTTCTGTATCGCTTGTCATATTGCAATTACCGGTAAATTTTGCTCCCGGCTCAATTGCTAATTTACGAGCTATTATATCTCCGTTAATATTTGATGTAGCTTTTAAAGACAGCAAGTCTACTGCATGAATTTTGCCTTCGATGCTTCCTTCAACATCTGAGTTCTTGCATTTGATTTCACCACTAACTGATCCTGTTTCGCCAATAACGACCTTGCCCTTGGTTTTTAAGTTACCCTGAAGTTTACCATCAACACGGATATCTCCGTTTGAATGGATATCCCCTTTTATTTCGGTGCCAACTCCAATTAAGTTAATAGCATTATTTTCAATTTCGGTATATTTTGCCATTAGTTCCTGTATTATACTTTTTTAATAATTGTTTGTGCTTAACAAAGATATAAATTAGATTTTAAAACTGAGTAAGAGCAATAAATAAAAAAACATAACCCCAATACGGGTTATTACGGGTTTGATATCTTTCATTACTTAAATGCTTCTTTATATTTATCAATAAGTTTAACATTAATAACTTCAATAGTATTCATTATTATGTTCCTTATAGCCAGGGCATTTGATATTCCATGACCGATAATTACCGGAGCATTGATACCAAGAAGGGGTGTTCCGCCATAATTAACAAAATTAAAATTTTCAAAAAAGTCATTTTTTATTTTCAGCTTTTTAATAAGGTAATAAAATGCTTCTATTTCTTTTAATATAACATTCCCTACAAAGCCGTCACATACAATAATATCAACATCATCACTGAATATTTCACTGCTTTCAACGTTCCCGATAAAATTGAAATCAGCAGTATCCTTCATTGCCTGGTATGTTGATTTTGTAAGCAGGTTGCCTTTTTCTTCCTCGGCACCAATATTCAGTAAACCAACACGGGGACAATTAACATTAAACATGTGTTCAGCATAAAGAGAACCCAATATCGCATACTGATAAAGTACATCAGGCTTAGAGTCAGGATTTATCCCTACATCAAGCAATATTGTCCTTTTATTATTGTGTTTTGGGATTGCAATAGTAATGCATGGGCGGATTACACCAGGAATGGATTTGACTACATGCATTGCTCCTACAAGCATTGCACCGGTATTACCGGCACTTGCAAATCCGTCAATCTTCCCCGTCTGTAATAATTTAAATCCCAGAACAATACTCGCATTCTGTTTTTTGGAAAATGATTTTGAAGGATGATCTCCCATAGAAATAAATTCCGATGTATGAATAATTTCAACATTTGAGAAATCTTTGATCGCAGAGTTACTTAATTTGTTGATTTTTTCTTCGTCTCCTATTAATACCAGAGTAATATCTTCAGGAATACTTTTTAGAGCCAGTAAAGAACCCTGAATTGTTGCTTCAGGAGCAAAGTCCCCTCCCATTATGTCTATACCAATCTTCATGATAATTTAGAAATGATTTAGGATTAACAACATGCATTCATATTATGCACTGACTTCTTTTTCAATTGCTAATTTCCCTTTGTAATGCCCACATTCAGGACAAACCCTGTGGTATTGTACTGTTGCATTACAGTTTTGGCAAGTACTAACAGTAGGTTTAATGGCTTTGTAATGCGTTCTTCTCTTATTCTTTCTTTGTTTGGATGTTTTTCTTTTTGGATGTGCCATTTTATTTTTTATTAATTGTTGTTTTCAAAATAATATTTTAGTTTTCCCAGGTTTGTTGTTGCTTTATTATTCCCTTTTACTTCTAATTCACGGATCTTTTCAAGCATTTCTTTTGCACATAATGATTCACCATTAGCTGATTCAGGATGAACCTTTCTGTATGGAGTGGCTAAACTAATACATTCGTATAAATAATGTTTTAAATCCAGTTCATTGTCGTTTGGGTTCATAATGATCATTTCATCGGATTCAAAAGATTCTGTTTCACTGAATTTGACAACCAGGCCGGAATGATATTCCAGAGGATGATAAAAATATTCAAGACATCTGTCACATTGAACATTAACTGAGCCCTTAATATGGATATCAAGTGTTAAAAATCCGGATTTTTTAATTAATACGACACTAACCCCAAGTGTGCCGTCATTAATATCCAGCGCGCAAAACTCACGGAAGAACTCCTTTTTAATCTCAAATTCAAAATTATGAGTTCCTTCCTTAAGTTCTTTAAATCGTATAATATAACGATTATTAAAAGTCAATTTGCTTATTTTAAAGTGGTGCAAAAGTATTAATATTATTTTTAATAAAAAAGTAAAATATCGCACTTATATAATACTGCTTGTTAGTTGGAAATAACAGTGGATTGCAGAGTTATAAAAATCTTAAGCTTGCCATTTTAAAGCTGACAGGTATTATGAACTCTTGTGGATTATTTAAAAATGATCCTTAAATGAAAAATGAACTAATTACTTGTAAAGTGTTCATCGATTGTTTCAATCAACGTATCAATGAAAAAGTCATCTTTGATTATATATCTTTTGGCCCCGTGCTTTATGAATTCTTTAATAAGTATATTATTTTTTTCACGGCTCAGGATAATAACAGGGATATCGTTATTCCGGCGAGTAATTTTCTTAAGTGTTTCAAGCCCTGACATTGCATTTGAGTCATCTTCTCCAAGTATATAGTCAAGAACAATTAAATGGGGGTTTAAGGATAAGTTATCAATACACTCTTCACCTGACAAATAAGACTTAACCTCAAAACCATCCTTGCATTTAAATGTATATTCCATCAGGTTAAGAACCATCTTGTCATCATCAACAAAAAATATAAGTTTATTTGTCATCTACAGGTTTATTGGTACAAATGAAATGAAATTCTGATCAATATTACGTAAACAGAGAAACATTTGCGATATTATATTGACATATTTATCTATTTATGCAGTAAATAACATTCATTTAATGATAAACTTTTGTTAATGAACACAGTCCTTTCACAGTTTCAGTGACAAACCGGCAGATAACCATGCTATTCCATAGCCAAGCTGGCCAAATATACTGATACTATCAGCAAGATAATATCTCCCACCTGCAAAAATCGAAAATACCGGGAAAATCCCCGAATCAGGGTCGTGATTATAATCGGGATTTCCAAAATATGAATCATTTATATACCGCAATCCGCCGCCAATGCCCGCATATATGTCGAAATTGTCAATAAATTCATAATGATAGGTTCCAACTGCAACACAGATGATCGCTTTATAATTCCATCCATAGGTTTCATTAAGCAGTGTTAATGTTTCCTTGTATGTGGAATAACCTGCTAATGCTCCGATTCCCAGAGTTCCCGGCCCAATATCATCTTTGAGGCCATAATCTGCAGAAATGAATATCGGATGCAGTGTAGTGCTGTATTCATGACCTGCATACCATGTTGGACCGAATGAGATACCTGCATTAACAAGAAGATCCTCAACTTTAAAAATTTGATTTATTGCTTTAACAGAAGGAGTTAATAAAATAGCAGAAAAAAATATCAGATAAAAACCGAATTTAATATTCACTTCTTTCATCATGTAAATATATAATTAAGTAAAAATATTTTTATACAAAAATAAAAAATGAAGAATAAATGATTGACTAAACTTCATATATTTTATTAACCAAAATTTAAAGATGCTTATTGAATAATAAATTTAAAAACTAATTTTATTGTAGTTTTGTAATTATTCGAAATTAGGCTAAATTTATATAGCTGAAAAATAGAATTGTAAAATATCTTTGAATAAATTTTAAGAAATGCAAAAAAATGGTGGTGAGATAATACAGATCATTGGTCCGGTGATGGATATTAGTTTTGAGAATGCAGCCGGGGAAATGCCTAAAATTCATGACGCAATTGAGATAATTAAGGAAGACGGGGATAAGCTTATTGTTGAATGCCAGCAGCATATTGGAGAGAATACTGTCCGGGCAATTGCCATGGATTCAACCGATGGCCTTAAGAGGGGGATGAAAGCAGTTAGTATGGGAAGTTCAATACGTATGCCAATTGGCGATCAAATAAGAGGGAGATTATTAAATGTTATAGGCGACTCTATTGACGGGTTGGGGGCTGTTGATAAATCCGGCGGATATGAAATTCATAATAAACCTCCCAAGCTGGAAAATTTAACGACTGAATCGGAAGTGTTATTTACAGGGATTAAGGTTATTGATCTATTGGAACCCTATTC
>CAZBUF010000043.1:0-4913 GCA_964495025.1 uncultured Bacteroidales bacterium
ACTAATTATATTACCATTTATGATAGTATTGCAGTTGAAGACACATTAAACGTTGATATAACTATCTCAGAATTGGCTCCACCTTACAACCAAAATGAGATGAAAGTATATCCGAATCCGACTAAAGATGTTCTTTGGATAGACTGTGGGGATTATTTAAAAATGAACAATTATCAGTTAAAACTTGTAAATGCTTCCTCATCTGAAATGTGGTCAGCCACAGTTTCTCAAAAAGAATATAATGTGGACTTAAGTGGGTATTCAAACGGAATATATTTTCTTGAGATTTATAATAGTGTGAGCCAGAAAATTGAAGTTAAGAAAATAATATTATTTTGAAAATAACCAGCCCTCATCGCTGGTAATTGTTGCGCAACACTAAAGTAAAAAGGGGACAGAGCTCCTCACTTATTTTTTGATTCACGGTGATTCATTTTTAATTCCCTCAACGAATTGATTCTCTTCAAATCCTCAATAAAATAGTTCGATTTAAGTCCCCTGAGGTTCACAAAAGGCCATATAAAGGTGGCTTTTTTGTTAAGTTTAAAGCTGTACGATGAACGATTGAATGATTTAAACTGATTGTGCATACTCAAAATTCATATATTCATATACAAAATTAGTCTGATGACCCTGCTATATTATAGATCTGGTCAAAAATCACTTGTTTTTTTTGCATAAAAGTTATATATTTATATACTGATTATTAATAACTTACAATAGCTTTTTTACAGTAATTTTCTCTTTACTCTTCTACAGAAACTAACTCTCAGCTATATAATATAGCATGATTTTAATGTGCAAATTCTGAATGCAGCTTTATAAGAAATTTTGATGCTCTGAAATTTTTATCACTATCTGAATAGTGAATTGTTATTGAAATGATTTTAATAACTTAATCTTAATGCCGTTATGAAAAACTTAAAGTATTTTCTGATATGCTCATTATTATTAAAAATGGTATATGTAGAATCGGCATATTCTCAGTTAGCAGAGTGGTACAGCGCTCCAAATATATTTCAGGTCAATCGTCTGCCGGCGCATGCGACCCTTATGCCTTATAATGATGTGCCACAAGCTCTCCTGGCTGAAAGATATGCTTCTCCTAACTGCTTGCTCTTAAACGGTGAATGGAAGTTTGACTTTGCTATTAATCCGGCTTCCTGTCCTGCAAATTTTTATGAAATCAGCTATGATATAAGTAGCTGGGACAATATTGAGGTTCCCGGAAGCTGGCAGGTTCAGGGATTCGGTGATCCCATTTATACAAATTCTATATATCCGTGGACAACGAGGGAAGACTTCCCGGAACCACCTGATGCTCCCACTGAATATAATCCTGTAGGATCCTACAAACGAACGTTTACATTACCTGCCGGTTGGGATATAAGGGAAGTATTTCTTTCATTCCAGGGTGTGGAATCAGCATTTTATGTCTGGATAAACGGACAATATGTTGGATATGGCGAAGATAGCTTTACTGCAGATGAATTCAACATAACCGATAAGGTATATGCAGGTGAAAATACAATTGCAGTAAGAGTTTACCGGTGGTGTGACGGCAGCTGGCTTGAGGATCAGGATTTTATAAGGTTGAGCGGGATTTTCCGGGATGTTTACCTGTATTCAACCCCAAAAACTCATATTTATGATTTTACAGTCGTAACCGATCTTGATGATTATTATGTTGATGCGGAACTTAAGGTTAATGTTTCAATTCATAATTATGACCCTGTTCCAATTTCAGGGTATTCTTTGGAAATTTTTTTATACAACGCAGATAACCAACTGGTCCACTCAACTGAAGAATCAGGTATAACCATTGAACCTTATCAGGAAATAACTATTTCACAAACACAACCGGTGGCTAATCCTTATAAATGGTACGCTGAAAAACCGTATTTGTATTCTTTGGTACTTTCATTGAAAAACGATCAAGGTATTGTAATAGAAACAGAAAGCTGCAGAGTCGGGTTTCGTGAATTTGAGCTAAAAAACAAACAGATGAAGCTAAATGGACGGCCTATTACCTTTAAGGGAATAAACAGGCACGAAATGGATCCCAACACCGGCAGGGCAATTTCCTATGAACGGATGCTTCAGGATATTAATATTATGAAACAATTTAATATCAATGCCGTCAGAACCAGCCATTACCCTAATCATCCGCTGTGGTATGACTTATGTGATGAGTATGGCATTTATGTATTGGATGAAACAAACCTGGAATCACATGGTGCAAAAGATACATATAATATACCTGGTGACAAATCAGAATGGACAGGGATTTGCATCGACCGGATAAGCAACATGGTAGAAAGGGATAAAAACCATCCGGGTGTTCTCATCTGGTCATTGGGGAATGAATCCGGACAGGGAAGTAATTTTGAAGCAATGTATAATTGGGTAAAACAAAATGACTTAACAAGACTAGTACACTATGAACAACAATCGGATGTTTCTGATATGAATAGTCGTATGTTTTTTTCCTTAAAGAATATTCGTGACTATGGTCAGGCTGGTTTAGCTCATTCAAAACCGTTAATATTATGCGAATACTCTCTTGCATTAGGAAACAGCTTGGGCAATTTATACAAATACTGGGATGAAATAGATATCTATCCAAATCTACAGGGAGGATTTTTGTGGTGTCTGGTTGATCAGGCATTATGGTGGCCTAAACCAGGCGGATATGGCACAGGAAAATATCTTGCTTATGGAGGTGACTGGGGAGATGTTCCCAATTCCGGATATTTTTGTGTCAATGGTATATTAGGAGCTGACCGGTCCTTGCAACCAGAAATATTTGAAGTGAGAAAATTATACCAGAACGTAAGAATAAAACCTGTAAACCTGATAAATGGAGAAGTTGAGATTGAAAACCAGTACTTGTTTACGAATCTGAATGAATTTATAACTACCTGGAATATAATGCGGGATAGCAGTATTATTGCTTCAGGAGTACTAACTGATCAGGAAATGGATATTTCCCCGCTAACCAAAAAGAACATAACCATTAACTATAGTTTTTTGCAACTGGTTGTAGGATCGGAATATTGGCTGAACTTACATTTAAAATTAAAAGAAAATACATTATGGGCTAATGAAGGCTATGAAATTGCCAGTGAACAGTTTCAACTTCCTTTTCCGCTCCCTGCACCTGACATAGTTGATACTTCACAATTTGGAGTTCTTAATACACTTGAAACAAATGATAGTATTCGTATAACGGGAGAAAACTTTGAAATTGTATTTAATAAAATAAAAGGCTTTTTTACCTCATATAACTATAATGGAACAGAATTAATAAATGAAGGGCCTATGCACAATTTCTGGAGGGCTCCAACTAATCGAGAAAGATTGAGAAATGAAATTCACACTACATGGAGTGATGCAAGCCTGAATAGAACAATTGATAACATTGTTGCCCAAAAGATCAATAATAAAGTTTTTAAAATAACTATTGATTTTATGTTACCTACTACCACATCATCAAGTTGTTCAGTGGAATATACGATTTATGGAAATGGAGATATCATTGTTGAAAGCTTCATTGAACCGCATCCCAGCCTGCCTGATATTCCTGAAATAGGTATGCGTTTTGATATACCTGAAGGATTTGAGACTTTCACATGGTATGGCCGTGGCCCGCATGAAAATTATTGGGACAGAAAAAAAAGCGCCCATGTTGGCGTATACCAGACAAAAGTTGATAGTATGTTCATTTCTTATATTGTACCCTGTCCTACCGGCAATCGGACTGACGTGCGTTGGGCAGCTCTTACAAATGATCAGGGCACAGGATTACTTATTACCGGTATGCCTGCAGTTGAAATCAATGCCTTGCATTACACACCGTGGGAGCTTGAAAATAAGATACATCTCTATGAACTGGTTCGGGATGATGATATTACTTTACGTGTCAGCTACCATCAAAAAGGATTAGGGGGTTATGATACATGGTCAAATGAAGGAAAAACTCACCCGGAATTTACAATGTATGCAGATACAACATATACATATTCTTACCGTATTTCACCAGTAACTTCCAGTATGAACTTAATGGTAAAGAGTAAGATGATCTATTCTTCAGATAGAATAAATCTTGCTTTGAACAAACCTTCCTTTGCCGATAGTGAAGATACTTGTGAACACAATATTGCATGCAGGGGTAATGACGGAAATATTACAACACGCTGGAGTGCAGGTGATGAAAATACAGGACACTGGTGGAAAGTTGATCTGGGCAAAGCATATAACCTCACAGAGACAGGAGTTGTATGGGAATTTGATAGCGCCTACCGGTATAAGATTGAAGTTTCACCTGATGATGCGAACTGGGACATGGTAGTGGATAAAACAAATAATACGATTCCTGAACAGGTTCAAACTGATTTTATTTCGATACAGGCAAGATATGTGCGAATCACTGTAACAGGATTACCGCAGGATTGCCGGGCAGGCTTTTTTGAACTCAAGGTGTTTGGTACAAGTCCACAACAATTTAATTTATCATTATCATCGGAAAATGGGAATATAGAGGTTGATCAGCCTTTTAATCCTTTGGATTCCGGCACTGTGGTTCAGCTAACAGCCATTCCTGATGACGGGTATTATTTTTCGGGATGGAATGGTAATCTGACAGGCAGTACTAATCCTAAAACCATTAACATGGATGGTGATAAAGATATTATTGCACAATTTGATCTTATTACTTATACACTTTCTCTCAGTGAAGCAGGCGATGGTGAAGGACATGTCAGGGTCAACGACACACTCCAATCACTGCCATACCAGGAGGTCTATACTGCAGGGGACAGTGTTGAGCTGGAAGCAGTTCCAGGGACGCATAGCGGGTTTTCAGGGTGGAGCGGTGATCTGGCCGGAAGCAACAATCCGGATACTATTATTAT
>CAZBUF010000044.1:0-8573 GCA_964495025.1 uncultured Bacteroidales bacterium
ACTGATGAATTCGGATAATCATTGACAACCAGACTGGTTTTTCTTATATTATGAAATACTTTGCCCAGAATCGGATATTTGGATAATGCTTCAACGTCTTCAATTTCTGTAATTTTATTATTAAGGAAGTCTTTTCCCATAATAAATGAAGTCGGTAAAAGAAGTGCAAGAAAAAGTGCAATAATGTAATTTAACTTGGTTTTTGGTGATACAACGCCTGCAACAGACAGCCGTGCCGGGTCTATTACTTCATAATCAGGCATGCTTGAAGCTCTTGCAATTTGTGCTTCAGAACGTTTCTGAAGCAGAAAAGTATAAATATTATCATTAAGCTTGAATTTTCTTTCAATACCTTTAAGCTGCAGCTCAGTCTTCGGCATCTGTGAGATCTGAGAACTCAGACTTGATATTCGGTATTCTATTTCGTTTAAAGAAATATTAAGTGAGTTTAAGGAATTATTGACATTCTCTGTAATAGTATTTACTATATTTTCTATCTGAAGGTTAATATCTGCCAAATACAGGTTCTGAGGACTGGTATTATTCTGGATCAGGCTTACTCTCTTTGCATTTAAAGTAATAAGCTGAGTAATAAGATTCGTTAATATCGGATCAACAACTTTCATTGAGGAAGGGGCCAGCAGGTCATCAATACTCTTATTGGCTCTTAAATATTGTGCCAGGTATGAAAAATATCTCTTTTGAGCATTTAAGGTTGCTTTTTCAGTTTCAAGTTCATTCAGTTTTTCAAATATTTGTTGTCCCTGGAAGCTCAGGTCCATTACACTATGAGATGATCTGAAGTTTCTCAGTCTTGTTTCGGCAGTGCTTAATGAGTCAGCTATATTAGATATCTGAGAATCAATAAAGTCGACAGTACTTAAAGCTATCCTGTTCTTTTTATCCAGATTTCTTTCCATATATAATGACGTAAGACTATTCAGAAAATCAGTTACCAGTTGACGATTTGTGTCTTTAAAAGTGATTTTAATAAGTGAAGATGTTTGTGAGGTCGATTCAGCAGTTAAGCTCTTTTTGCATTGTAATGTCAGTATGTTTATGTTATTGAAATAAAAGTAGATATTATTATTCCTGGTAAAATCAGGATCAAAATAATCCGTTTTAATTATTCTGAAGTTGAAATAGTCGGTTTTTATCTCGTCGCCAAACCTGAATTTGCCTTCATAAGGCCTGATATCATCTATAACTGCAGTTATCTCGTCATCAATAAAGTTGTACATACCAACACTCTGGCCGGGGGTTCTGAGGATAAATTCATTCTCATTCACAAATACTACCCTGAAATTCAAATATATAGCCTGCGATTGCGAAGGATCAATTATTACTCTTATAGGGGAATCACTATAAAGTTGTTTTTTTCTGCAAAAGGGTGTCTTAAACAGTAAATTTGACAATGCAGAATTCCTGAAGGTATAATAAGATGTCTTTAAATTCCTGTCATTTATTACCGCCCTGACAAGAGAAAATGATTGCAGGATCTCCACTTCATTTTCTATATTATTCTGCCCTGAGAACATTCCAAAACCTTGCATGATATCATTGGAGGAACTCATTAACCTGTTATTATCCCCCTCACCAATAAATATTGTTGTATAGTTTTTATATTTAGTATTCGAATATCTGTTGATAATAAAAGCAACAGCCAGAAACAGAATAGCGATAAGAATATATTGTGTTTTATAGGTAAAAAGCTTCTTTACTATTTTTTTATAGTTGATATTACTTTCAAAAATTTCATCTGCATTATTCATACTTTTACTCATTAGTTATTTATTATTAAGGAACAGATATAGATAAGCTATTGAAGTCAATGTTGATAAAATAGCTGAAGCCAATGTCAGTGAATATGTTCTGAATTCTCTGAATTTAGCATTTATTGGATTAATTATTAAAATGTCATTTGGAAGCAGATAGTAAAAATCTGTTGCTACAAGGTCTTTTTTTGTTAAGTCAAGATAATAGTATTTAATGTTGTTATCCTTTTCACGAATAAGCGTGACTTTGGTTTTATCACCAAATGTTGATATTCCGCCTGCAAATCCCAGGGCCTGGAAAATATTTACCTTTTCATCATAGAAGGAATAATGCCCGGGGCGATATACTTCGCCCAGTATGGTAATTTTATTGTTAACGAATCTAACCCTGACGGAGACGTTATTAAGGTAATTTTCAAGAGATTTTTCAATCTTTATTTTAGCCTGTGTTATTGTCATGTCTTTAACGTAAATATCACCTACAAAAGGAAAATTGATATTCCCGGCATCATCAACAGAATAACTTACTAATTCTGTCGGATTACCCCCATACTGGGTTTCCCTGAATATAGAGTTTGTCTGTTCATCGAGACTAAATATTTTAATGTATAGATAGTCAAATGGTTGAATGGTTTTTTCGGAACGGTCGTTGAAATACTGATTTTTGGGTATTTTGTCATCCGTAGATTGCAGATATTTCAACTTTCTGGTTGGAGTACAAGATAATACCAGCATTAGAATTAAAGAATACCCTATTATACTTTTCAGTCTTTTCTCAGATATGGTCATTTCATAAAATTATTTGATTATTAATTTTCCTGATGTTCAGCTCGAAAAGATTTCTTTGTTTTTACGGTTTTAAATTTATTAAGTTTAACTAAATTATTAAATTCTTCGGTAAATTAATTTATTTACGCAAAAAAAAGCTCCAAATTTAAAAACGCGTTGGAGCAGATATTGTTAATATATTATAATTCAATTATATAAGAAAGGAAAGAAAATTAGTGACCTGTACCACTAATAAGACTTTTTATGGTTTTGAAAAATAAAAGGAAATCTTTTTTTACTGACCAGTTTTCGATGTACTGAATGTCAAGTTTCATCCATTTTTCAAATAATACATCGTGACGGTTGGGAATAACCTGCCATGTACATGTAATGCCAGGTTTCATTGACAGTCTTTTTAATTGCCATCTTTTGTATTTCTCAACCTCTGATGGTAATGGAGGTCTTGGGCCTATAAGGGACATTTCTCCTTTTAATACATTAAACAGTTGTGGCAATTCGTCTAAACCGGTTTTTCTTAATAATTTTCCGATTCTTGTTATCCTTGGGTCATCTTTTATCTTGAATACAGGGCCGTCAGTCTCGTTTTTGTCTTCCAGCATGCTCTTAAGTTTTTCAGCATCCTGAACCATGGTCCTGAATTTATATATGTAGAATTTTCTTCCCCTTAAGCCTACTCTTTCCTGCTTGAATACTATAGGTCCTTTGCTGGTGAACTTGATAAGAAGTGAAATAATCAACATAAAAGGTGATAACAGGAAGATTATTGTAAATGAGATCCAGAATTCACTAAAGGATTTCCAGATAAGTGCCAGTGTATTCTTTGGTGTGTTCATGAATGTAATAAACGGGATGTTTTCAAACCTGGTCAAATGAGTATTAGTCACGGTCATTGGTGAAAGATCTGATTGCAGTCTGAAGGTGACACCAATTTCCTGACATGTTTCAACCAGATTTCTTATTCTTTCTTCCTCAACATCACTTTTACAATAAACGACCTCATCTATTATATCAATATCAAGCAAGTTCTTAATTGAAATTTTATCGGGAAATACTTTTATTGTGCTACCATATTTTTTCAAAATTTTATCTGAGTTTGTCAGGATCATTGAAATTCTGAATCCCCATTCTTTATGGCTAACGATATTATCAATAATTTTTTCAGAATTGTCATCTGCAAAGATCAGTACATTATGTATATTATGGCCGTTTGCCCTGTGATACCTAAATACCCTGTAGGTCAACATTCTGAATATATAGAGTGAAAACAGGTTTATCAGTGAAAAAGAGATGATAACATAATGGCTGAAAAATTCCAGGCCGAAAATATGTTTGTATAAAAACATTAAGGCGAATCCTATGGAATTGAAATTCAGGAAATTAAAAAATATTGATGCATGTGATCTTGTCCTTGGGATCTCTGTCAGATTTAAAATTTTAAGCAATACTGCCCATGTGGGAACTATCAATAACAACATTATTATATATTCCTGTGTAAAATCAAAATAATTTATCGAAAACAGATTAGTAACAAAGTAGGCAAAGAAAAATGACAACACTGTAATAACGATGTCAAGTATTGAAAATAAAGGAATATTATCTTTTCTGCGTTTTAGAACTTTCCTTGTGCTGTTATCCATGGTTTATTCTTTTGTTTTCATGTTAAAATTAAGTGAATCAGCTACTTGTTTTTAATATTAATTTATAATTATGTATCAAAAATACTACTATTGATACTATACAAACGAATATTTGACCCATTATTTTTCTTTATTTTGATTAACTGATGATTTTCTTACATGGAAGTCGATTTTGCATCAATTTAAGTTTTTTTTCACTCTCAGAAGTGTTGAAAATTAAGGATTTTTAACTTAACATCAATGGGAAATAAAAGGCAATAATTCTGAGGTACCGTATCAGAGTTTCAGGAAACAAATGGTATGGGATTACAGCAAGGTTAAATTATTTAATGATAATTTTCCCGTAGCTGGAATGTGTATTGGAGATAATACGTAAAATATACATTCCTTTTGGGTAATTCACTAAATTATAGGACTTTACAAGTTCTCTGCCTGGATCTTCAAATATATCCGATGATATTACTCTGCCCAAAAGATCACAAATCTGGATAATTGTCCTGGAGATAAGCTCAACCTCCGTTTGCGGTATTATTTTAACCTTAAACGTTCCTTCAGATGGATTTGGGAATATCTCAATGTCATATTTAATTATGTCGGCTTTAATATTATCAGATGGCCCGGCATCAAAGTTTATAAGGATCTGTTCTTCTGTAAGTGCGGTATTATAGATAGCAACCATATGATACGTACCATACCAGGGAGAGCTCTGAGACATATTATTACCAAGGAACAGGAAATAATCGTCTTTCCAGTTTTCAATTTCTTTAGGCCTGATACTGCTGGCAGCTTCTTTGCCGTCAAGATAGAACTTTTCAATACCACTTTCATCCTTAACATAAACGAGATGCTGCAAAGACACATATGATAGCTCATCTTCCGTATAAAAGTATGGAGTCCCGTTCAAAGCAGTAGCCTTTGTTTTAAGACTTATTGAATAATTGAACAGGTTCGAATCCACTGAAAATATATTTTCCTGTGAGAGTTTTGCCCCGATATCTTCATCATTATTTGAAATATTCAGGATACTGGATTGCCTGAAAGGATTGATTGATGCAGGTTTAATCCAGCATTCAAGTGTAATCTCATTAGTCTTTTTGCAGGCATTAACAATCTTTGTAGCAGGTTCCAGGGATTTTATAACAGTGTTTGATATTATTTCAATGCTGTTATTCGTTTTCCATGTTATTCCTGCAGCATTCTCAAAAGTCAAATCCAGCGGTTCATTATAATTGGAAAAATCATAAATAACATTATTACTGTTCAGGTTAAAGTTATAATAGGCAATAAGATTTTCCCATATTCTTTTGGATTCGGATACTGAGAAAGTAGAAGCAATAGCGGTATTGCTATTGCCTGAATTGCCTGCATAGTTTACGGCGTTTACAAGGTAATAATAAGTAGTGTTAGGTTTAACACTTGCATCAATAAATACTGTATCATTGGCATTTATTGATGTCAGTGTTTTAAAATTATTATTTGTATCAGTAGCCCTTTTAATTATGAACCCTGTTTCATCATTTGAGTTATCCTGCCACTTCAAAGTGATTGAATTCAGAGAAATCTTTGATGTTAACAATGATGACGGAGGCTCAGGAGGAATATTGCTTAGTGTTTTAATTACCAGTTCATTGGGATATTTCGAAAATCCATCTTCATTAAATGCGGTTAACCTGTAATAATATATCGTGTTTGGCAGTAGCCCTGTATCCCTGAAACTTGTATGATCAGGGATATCAATATCAATTTTTGTCATGTATCCGGCGCTTGTATCAATGGTCCTTTCAATTCTGAATCCCGATTCATTGTCTGCATTATCCAGCCAGGAAAGAGTTATGCAATTACAGCCAACAGAATCTGCGTTAAGAGAGGAAGGAGCAAAGGGTAATGCTAATTTCAGTGTTTTAATTTGTATAATACTGGAGAAACCTGAGTAACCATCATTGTTAAATGCTCTTAGTTCATAATAATAAGTAGTATTGGGCAATAAGCCACAATCATCATAAAGATTTATATTAGCATGAACCGATGCAACACGCGTATAGCCGGAATTCAGTGAGGTTGAACGAAAAATTTCAAATCCCTCCTCATTTATTGAATTATCTGTCCAGGCCAGACTAACCGAGTTTTTTGCAATCTTGGAGGCAGAGAATTCGCCGGGTGTTAAAGGCAGTTCAATTTCCGGTGTCAGTATTTTTATTGCATTGGAATACCCTGAGTAGCCATCCTTATTGAAAGCTTCCACCTTGAAAAAATACAACGAGTTTTTATCCAGGCTGTTATGACTAAATGCAGTGATATTGGCACCAACAGTGGCAACCTTAGCATAGCCGCTATCAAATGCAGTTGAGCATATTATATAAAACCCGTCCTCATTTTCCGAGTTGTCCTGCCACAGAAGATCAACCGAGTGCTTGCTGACATTATGTGCAGACAATTGACCGGGAGCAGAAGGAGCCTGAGGCTCAAGAGTTTTTATTTTAATGGCATCAGAATATCCTGAATGGCCATCTTTGTTATAAGCCTCTGCCTTATAAAAATAGTAAGTCTCCGGTATTAATCCGTCATCATGAAATGTGTTCGTGTTCACACCTGTCAGAGCTACCTGAATATATGCGCTGTCAAAGTAGTTTGAACGAACAACAATAAAACCATCTTCATTATCTGAATTATCCACCCATGACAGTTCTGCTGAGGTTTTAGTAACATTGGATAAAGTCAGATTACCGGGAGCATCAGGAGGCAGCTTAAGGCTCTTCACTTTTATGATATTGGAGTAGCCAGAATTATAATAAGCATTATATCCCATGACCTTATAAAAGTAATAAGTGTCAGGTGACAACCCTTCATCATGAAAAGTATTAACATTTGCACCGGTTGTTCCGGCTTGTATATATCCGCTATCCATGAATGTTGAACGTGCTACGATAAAACCATCCTCATTATAGGAATTATCCAACCATGAAAGGGACACTGAGTTTGACGTAATATTTGTCACTGATAACTGGCCGGGAGCATCAGGAGGGTCAGGCAGAAGGGTTCGTATCTGAACTTCATTGGTGTAGACTGAAGTGCCGTCATCGTTAAAGGCTCTTACCATAAAATAATAGTCAGTATCCGCTGATAACCCGGTATTTGTATATGATGTGACATTTGGCCCTACTATAGCCACCTGAACATAACCACTGCCCGAAGTATTTGAACGAATTATCCGGAATCCTTCCTCATTATAGGAGTTATCCACCCATGATAAATCAACTGAATATGATGTAATATTGGAAGCTGATAACTGACTGGGCGGGGCAGGAGGCATCAACTCAAGTGTTGTAATACTTATTTCATTTGAGTATGCGGAATAACCATCCTCATTAAAAGCTCTTATTCTGTAATAGTAAGTAGTATTAGGACTTAGCCCCGGTTCTGTAATTTGACTGGTATTTGCAGCAGAAGTAAGGATTTGCATGAATCCACTTCCCGAAGTTAATGATCTGTACACATAGAAACCATCTTCATTGCTGGAGTTATCTGTCCAGTGCAGTAATACAGAATGTTTAGTTATATCAGACGATGTTAAATTTGTCGGAGGATTATCCGGAGGTTGCAATTCCAGAGTTGTAATACTTAATTCATTTGAATATCCGGAACACCCATGTTCATTGCAGGCTCTTATTCTATATATATAAGAAGTAACAGGGATTAAATTTGCATCAGTATAGCCAGTCTGGTTACTATTGATAACTGCTACTCTCGTATAATTACTGTCAGCTGCATTTGCTCTTTCCAGTTCAAAATTTGCTTCATCATATGAATTATCATTCCAGCTCAGTGATACGGAACGCGCTTTAATATTTGTTGTTATTAGTGAGGATGGCAACTCCGGAGGAGGAATAGCAGGTGTTACAATGCTGAATTCATCCGTATATATGCTATATCCGATATTATTATAAGCCCTTATACGATAATAATAAGTAATTTGTGGGGAAAGATTATTATTAATATACGAAGTAATATTTTGATAAGTAGTGAATATTTTCTGGAAACCTTCCTGAGTTGTTAAAGAGCGTTCAATTTCAAAACCATATTCATTGTCAGAATTGTCATTCCATTGTATTTTTATTTGATTATAAGAGAGTGCATAACCGGTTAAATCTACAGGGATATCTGGTAATGTGTCTGACGGATTATAAAGAACAAATTCAAATGCTCCTATGTCAATATTTGCTCCAAAAGGTACTAAATTACCATTATAATCATAATTAATACCAACATCAACACCTGCATCTATAGCAGGGGAGAAATATAATAACCTGAAATCAAATAAGGGTGCATTAACAAACATTACATTTTTTTCATTGTAATCAATATTATTACTTTG
>CAZBUF010000045.1:0-4998 GCA_964495025.1 uncultured Bacteroidales bacterium
AAAGAAATATAGCACTAATTTAAGGCTAACTGTTTCTTAAGAAATTCAGCAGTATAGCTATTCTTATTTTCTGATATCTCCTCGGGTGTGCCGCAACATATTATCTCTCCTCCTTTTTGTCCCCCTTCCATTCCCATATCAATGATATGGTCGGCAATCTTTATAACTTCCATATTATGTTCAATGACAATAATGGTATTGCCTTTGTCTACCAGCCGGTTCAATACTTCAAGCAACACCCTTACATCATCAAAATGAAGTCCGGTTGTCGGCTCATCGAGGATATACAGTGTTTTGCCCGTATCCCTTTTTGCCAGCTCCGCAGCAAGTTTCACACGCTGTGATTCGCCGCCTGAAAGTGTTGTTGAAGGCTGCCCCAGCGTTATATAGCCCAGTCCCACCTGCTTCAGTGTCTTAAGCTTCTTTTGTATCGAAGGGATATTTTCAAAAAACTCAACTGCCACATTAATTGTCATATCCAGAACATCACTTATGTTTTTGCCCTTATATCGCACTTCAAGTGTCTCACGGTTATATCTTTTGCCGTTGCAGTCCCTGCACACAACATACACATCGGGCAGGAAATTCATTTCGATTGTCTGAACTCCTGCGCCCTGGCATGTCTCACATCTGCCCCCTTTAACGTTAAAAGAAAAACGCCCTGCCTTATAGCCCCTTATCTTTGACTCCTGCGTCTGTTCGAACAGCTTTCTTATATCTGAAAAAACACCGGTATAAGTGGCAGGGTTCGAACGTGGTGTTCTCCCGAGCAGAGCCTGGTTAACCTCTATGACCTTATCAATATTCTGTATGCCTTCAATTGATTTATATGGCAACGATTCAATATGTGAGCGGTAAAAATGCCTGCTCAGAACAGGATAAAGTGTTTCATTTACCAGCGATGATTTGCCGCTTCCTGAAACGCCGGTTATACAAATGAATTTTCCTGTTGGAAATTCAATATCGATATTCTTTAGATTGTTGCCTGAAGCACCCTTCAAACAGAGCGATTTGCCGTTTCCCTGCCTGCGTTTGACGGGAACAGGTATTTTCTTTTCATTTCTCAGATATTGCGCTGTTAGTGTGTTACACCTAATTATCTTATCCGGGGATCCCGATGCAATCACTTCTCCTCCATGCATTCCTGCAAAAGGGCCAAGGTCGATGATATGATCGGCTGACAGGATCATCTCTTTATCATGTTCAACCACGATTATTGAATTATTTGCATCTCTCAGCTCTTTTAAGGCATTGATAAGTTTCCTGTTATCACGCTGATGCAACCCTATACTGGGCTCATCAAGAATATACAGTACATTCACCAGCTGAGAGCCGATTTGCGTGGCAAGTCTTATCCGCTGGCTTTCACCCCCTGACAGGCTCCTTGCACTGCGGTTCAATGACAGGTAGTTCAATCCCACATTCAACAGGAATTTTATCCTCGCCTGCAGCTCTTTTATGATCTCGGCACCAATTTTTTTCTGCCTGTCTGATAAATGCTTCATGATATTATCTGCCCAATCTGATAATTCACTGATATCCATTGATGTCAATTGTGCAATGTTCTTATCATGGATCCTGAAATGAAGTGACTCTTTTTTTAACCTTGTGCCGTTGCATGCCGGGCAGGTGATCCTGTTAATAAACTGCTGAGCCCATGTATTCTCCTTTTTCGAAAGATTATTTTCCTGATGACCCGCAATATAATTCACTATACCTTCAAAGCTCAGGAAATAGTTTGAAGATGTCCCCAGCGGCGTATTTTCAAGTTTGAAAGATTCTTCGGAGCCATAGAGTATCACATCAAGACCATCTTCGGGAATATCTTTTACAGGGGTGTTAATTGTAAATTTATATTTTTTTGCTATGGCATCAATCTGCCAGAAAATAAGTGAATTCCTGTAATTTCCCAACGGTTCAATGCCTCCTTTCCTGATACTAAGATTCCTGTCAGGGATGATCCTGTTTATATCAATCTCATTCACTGTACCAAGTCCGTTGCAACGCTTGCATGCTCCCTGGGGTGAATTGAATGAAAATGTATGTGGTGCAGGTTCATTATATGATATTCCCGTTGTAGGGCACATCAGCTGCTTGCTGAAATAACGCGAACTTTTCTCTGCAACATCCAGGATCATTATTATCCCTTTCCCGTGCTGCATTGCATCAGAAACAGAGTTCTTAAGGCGGCTCCTGTCATTCTCAGAAACCTCCAGCTTATCAACAACTATCTCAATGTTATGTGTCTTGAAACGATCGACCTTCAACCCGTATTTTAATTCAACTATATCACCGTTGATCCTTACGTTCAGAAAACCTTTTCTTCTGATTTGCTCGAACAGCTCTTTATAATGTCCCTTCCTTCCTTTTATTACAGGCGCCAGTATTATTATCTTTCTTCCGTTATATTGTTCCAGTATAAGGCTGATGATCTGCTCATCAGTGAACCTCACCATCTTTTCATTGGTTTTATAGGAATAGGCAACCCCGATCCTGGCATAAAGCAACCTCAGGAAATCATATATCTCGGTAATTGTACCGACTGTGGATCTCGGATTTTTGCTTGTTGTTTTCTGTTCAATTGAGATAACAGGACTCAACCCTGTGATCTGATCAACATCGGGACGCTCCATATTGCCAAGGAACTGCCTTGCATAAGCTGACAATGTTTCAAAGAACCGCCTCTGCCCTTCAGCATATATTGTATCAAAGGCAAGGGAGGATTTACCACTGCCGCTCAGACCCGTAATCACAACAAACCTGTTCCTGGGAATAGTAACATTAATATTCTTCAGGTTATGTACACGTGCCCCGGTAACATTAATCGTTTCATCAGGCTCAATTATATCAAATACTTTTTCTTCTTTCAATTCCTGATTATTGTTTATCAATAAAATGATTATGCCTGCATTGATTAATAGGCAAATTTCCTCGCATTCTCCGCCGGTACTTTAATAATATATGTTTTATTGTTTTTGCCGGGCAGGGTGTTTTCACGCAGCCACGGATTTAACCGTTTGAGCATCTTATAATTTGTTGAATGCATTAATGCAAACTCTGCAATATCCGTTATTGTTGAATCTATTTTCACTTCATCAAATGGTATGACCGGGTATAAATCATTTTTGCCGACATAAAATCCATATTCTTCAGGATTTAACAACACCAGTTTTAAAGCCAGCACCCTGAAAATAAACCTTGCCGTTTCCTCGTTTAACAGCAGATCATAATAATCGCTTTGCTTCTGCTTTTCCGTTTGCCTGTCGATGCCGCGTCTTCCTATGTTAAATGATGCTGCTGCCATGGTCCAGCTGCCATATTTCTCATAGGACTCCTTAAAAAACCCGCATGCTGCTTCCGTTGCTTTCTCCAGGTGGTATCTCTCATCAACCTCCTGTGATACCTCAAGCCCGTAATCCCGGGCGGTTTCTTCAAGAAGCTGCCAGAAGCCGGCTGCCTGTTTAGGAGATACTACATTTGACAACCCGCTTTCAGCCAATGCGATATATTTGAAATCATCAGGAACATCGTTCGCCTTCAGCACTTTTTCAATTACCGGGAAATATCTGTTGGCCTTCTTGATAAATAATAATGTCTGCGAATGCCAGTAAGTGTTAACTAACAACTCCCTGTCAAGACTTTCCCTTGTGTCAATGTTTTCAAGCGGCACTGCCTCACCGGCAAACTCAAGCTTATCAGGTAACCTTACGGCCCTGACGCTGTAGTTGAAATTCTCATCATCATTCCCCGTTTTTTCGCCGGTAGTGGTAAAGCTCTGAATTGTCAGTCCTATACCCGCGATAACCGCTAATGCCGTGATATATATTAATATCTTCCATCCGAACGGTTTTTTTATCATTGTTCCTCCGATTTTTTTCACTTCTGTTTTATTTAAATTTATAAGAATTTGATCTTACATCTGATCTTACATCTGATCTTACATCTGATCTTACATCTGTTCTTACATCTGTTCTTACATCTGTTCTTACATCTGTTCTTATATCTGATCTTACATCTGATCTTACATC
Organism: uncultured Bacteroidales bacterium; assembly: GCA_964495025.1. GTDB lineage: Bacteria > Bacteroidota > Bacteroidia > Bacteroidales > UBA10428. The sequence goes on from CAZBUF010000045.1 coordinate 4,029, forward strand.
AATCACTGCATTAAAATTAACTAAATTAAAAGGATTATTCAGTGTATGGTTTTCAACAAAATTCCAATACATATAGAACAGATCAGATTTCCTAATGTTTAATTATAAGTTGCAGATTGCGGGTTACTGGTTGCAGGCATTTATTTCATTCTCAGTCTCATAAATAGTTTTATTGAGGCTATACTTACAGTCATTAATGCACCGCCTACACCCAGATTTACAAATAAAAAAGTCAACAGGTCAATTTGGAACACATATCCAATTCCCGCCAGGGCACAGGAAAATCCATTTACAATAAAAGCATATCTTATTATTCTGTTAAGTCTGTCACCTGTAAAAACCGGATAAATAAAAAACGAGGATAACCCGAGAAATAGTGTCCATCCAAGCATATTTACAGATGTTATTATTGAATTTGGATTTGCCTGAATAAAATGTTCTAATCCTGAAGATTGTCCATGCGCAATATTAAGTCTTACAGAACTCAATTGAACAAAATAGTTTATACATGATAATATGGCAAATGCCAATCCAAACAATAAGCTTATCCTGACCAGATCTTTCTTATTGTCAGCAGCATAATTATAAAAACCATGTATAAACAAAACATATAACGGCCCGAATATAAGCATGAATGATTTAGCTATATTTTGAAAAACCTGGCTATAAGCATTTTCATACGCCAGATAGTCAGAAAGATTTGTCCAGTAAAACAATGGTGACGTTATTGCTATTCCGGTAAAACAAATTATCCATACGACCAATGAAATGGTCAATAACAAAGAAGCCCAGAAACCAATTTTATATGATAAAGTATTCATAATGTTAAATTTAAAATGATTATTAAAAACTATTTAATTATTGTGATATTTATTATTCCCCTGATTTGGCTGTTTTCTTCTAATCTGTTTTTTTGTCCGGCTATTTCAGGGATTAATACATTATCAGGCAGCGTTCTTTTTTAATCTTT
>CAZBUF010000046.1:0-5379 GCA_964495025.1 uncultured Bacteroidales bacterium
TTATAACATAATTGTTGTGTATGTATTCGTTAAAGATACCCATACTGTTAAAAAGTAATCCGGTTACATTTAATAGCAATATACGGACGACAGATAAAATTACGATCAAATTGATCAGAAGCAGCAATGTTTCAATTTTACTTAGATTAAAAAGCCTGATTTGATAGAATTCAACGAGATTAAAAATGAATATTGCCAGTACTATGATATAGATAAGGTTTAAAGCAAAAGACACTCTTTTTGTCAGAACACTTTTTTCTCTGAGTAACTTAAGGGATACCTGGTAATTTAGCAGTGAGTTAAACAATACAGAAAAGTATTTATTATAGAATATTTTTATCCACAGGAAAAGCAATACAATAAAAACAATGATCCCGAGATACCAGTCGTTTGATATTTCATTTCTTTTCAGGGGCCTGATGCTTTCAGTTTTTTCAGATGCAACAAGTTTGTTCGGGGAGGTCTTAAATACTGTGGTGGAGCTATATTTAGGATATTCTTTACTGAGCAGGGTGAGAAAGTTATCCCCCGAATCCCGGATTAATAGTTTTGATTGAGAGGAAGTGGTTTCGGTCTTATTCAGTTTAACAGCATCTGAAGGCTTGATGATTATTGTTTTTTTGATCACTGTTTGTTTCAATCCGGATGTATCAGAGAACATTTTTACAGAATCATCTGTTTTTAATATCTGAGGGACTGAAATACTATCAGTTGTGTATACAGTGGAATCTTTTATTGCAGTATCAATTTTCAATATCAGCCCGGCATTTATGGAATCCTTGTTATTCCCAATAACATGAGCAGTATCTGATGATTCTTTATATTTGCTGGGTAATGCCGGCATTATATGTTTGAATATAAGGAAGATGTCAAGATAAATATATTATTCTTTATTTTTCGTATCAATAATAATTGTAACCGGGCCGTCATTCACTAGTGATATTTTCATAAAAGCACCAAATTTTCCGGTTTTTATATTTTTATTAATATCCTGCTGCAGCGTAAGGATGAACTTATTATAAAAAGGGACCGCTAAATCCGGTTTGGCTGCCCTGGCATATGAAGGCCTGTTTCCTTTTTTTGTGCTGGCATGCAAAGTAAACTGGCTTATCAACAGGACCTCTGCATCAGCATCTTTCACTGAAAGGTTCATAATCCCTTTTTCATCATTAAATATTCTGAGTCTTGAAATTTTACCGCTCAGCCACTCAATATCTTCAATAGTGTCATCATTTTCAATTCCAAGTAATATTAACAAACCCTGATTTATTGAAGATTGCACTGAATTATTAATTGCCACCGAGGCTTTTGCAACCCTTTGGATTACAGCACGCATATTATAAGAATTTATACAAGGCAAAAATATATAATTGTTGAATAATGAACAATTTTAAATAGCAACAACAAAGTTCATAGCTACTGATAATTTATCTGCCTGCACATGAAGATAATCAAAAAAAAAGCCGGTAATCATTACCGGCTCAGGCTCCTCAGGTAGGACTCGAACCTACGACCCTCTGGTTAACAGCCAGATGCTCTAACCAACTGAGCTACTGAGGAATTTTGCGACGCAAAAGTATATTAATTTGTTTAATTATGCAATTAATAAATTTATTTTTTAAGTAATGTTTTGTTAATAATTTCAATACAAAGAGGTTATAAATCTTTTAGAAGAAAATTTAATTTTAAATATTTATTTGAATTCTATAATTTAGGGAAAAAAAGTAATATGGCAAAAGTATTAGGAATTGGGAACGCCCTTGTTGATATCCTTATAAGGTTGAATGATGACGAATTGCTCCGCAGGTTTTCCTTGCCAAAGGGCAGTATGCAGCTGGTTGATATGGCCTTTGCAAGGGAGCTGGAGAGTACAGCGGTGGATCTGGATTTGCAGCAGGCTTCCGGAGGATCAGCGGCGAATACTATTCACGGGCTTGCAAAACTGGGTGTTGATACAGGATTTATAGGTAAAGTAGGGAATGATGCATTAGGGGATTTTTTCAGAAGTGATATGGAGAGTTCAGGGATAAAGCCTGTTTTATTTTACGGTCAATCCGATACGGGAAGAGCTGTTACATTGATAAGTCCGGATTCGGAGCGCACATTTGCCGTTTATCTGGGGGCGGCATTGGAGCAGGTATCACGGGAATTAAACAGCAAGCTTTTTGAGGGATATCAATATTTGCATATAGAAGGATATTTAGTACAAAATCATGAGCTTATTGAAACAGCCCTGGAGCTGGCGAAAAAAAGCGGGCTGAAAATATCTTTGGATTTGGCCAGTTATAATGTTGTTGAGGAAAATCTGGAATTTTTAAGATCTATGGTTTTACGGTATGTTGATATAATATTTGCTAATGAGGATGAAGCAAAAGCATTTACCGGCAGGGGTGCTGAAGAAGCTCTGGCAGAATTATCAGGCATAACAGAAATTGCTGTAGTAAAAACAGGGGGAAAGGGTTCGCTGGTTAAAAGAAACAGGGAATTTCATAAAATAGGCATTATTGAAGCAAATTGTATTGATACTACCGGGGCAGGTGATTTATATGCTGCGGGTTTTTTATACGGATTGATAAAGGGGTTTCCTCTCGAAAAATGTGGAGAAACAGGGGCTCTTGTTTCGGGGAAGGTTATTGAAAATACCGGAGCAAAGATCAATGATAACGGATGGAAAGAGATATATAATTCCCTGTAAATAATTATTGCTTTTTAAATTCCCTGACAGTGTCAATAAACTGATCAAAAAGGAATTCCGTATCAGTGGGTCCGCCTGAAGCTTCAGGATGAAACTGCGAAGAAAAGAACGGTTTTGATTTATGTTTCATTCCCTCATTTGTGTTATCATTTAAGTTCACAAACAGGGGCATCCAGTCTGCGGGCAACGTATTATTATCAATGGCATAACCATGATTCTGTGATGTAATGTAAGCCTTATTGGTGCCTGAATGAATAACGGGCTGATTATGACTTCTATGTCCGTATTTAAGTTTGTAGGAGTCGGCCCCGGCAGCCAGTGCCATTAATTGATTACCCAGGCATATACCGTAAACAGGGATCCCGGTTTCGAATATTTTTTTAATATTTTCGATTGTTTTAACACACATTTTGGGATCGCCGGGCCCGTTTGAAATAAATAATCCGTCAAATTCCTCTTTTGAGATATCCCAGTCCCATGGAACAAGAATCACTGTTGCATCGCGTTTTATTAAGTTACGAATAATGTTATATTTAACTCCGCAGTCAATTAATAAGATCTTATATCGGCCGTTTCCGAATATCTTTCTTTCTTTAATACTTACCTGAGCTACAAGGTTTTCTTTATTAGGATCATAATAGTCAATATTTTCATCGTTAAAAATAATTTTACCTAACATTGTTCCGTGTTCCCTGAGAATTTTTGTCAATTCCCTGGTGTCAATACCATAAATACCGGGGATATTGAACTCTTTAAGCCATTCTCCGAGACTTTTACTGGCGTTCCAATGGCTGTACTCATCAGTATAATCTGATATTATCAGGCCGGAAATATGTAACGCATATGATTCGAAGTGGCTGTACATATCATCTGTTTTGGCATTACCAGGAACGCCATAATTACCGATAATCGGATACGTAAGTACTAAAATCTGGCCCTTATATGAAGGATCAGTAAGACTTTCAGGATATCCTGTCATTGCTGTGTTAAATACTATTTCACCGGAGACAGATTTTTCATAACCAAATGAAAATCCATGAAATTCGGTGCCATCTTCCAGAATAATCTTTGCTGTTTTCCCTTCGTTCATTATTAAAAAGAGTTTTCGTTATAAATGTTTTTGCCCAATTATTGTATTTATTATTTCTTCAACTTGTTCCGGCCCGATTTTTTTAGCAACAATTACCTTGTTCTTATCAAGAATGAATATCTGGGGTGTTGCCAATATATCATATTTTACTTTATAATCATATGAATATGGGTTCCATGCGTTTATCCAGTTATATAATTTATACTTGTTAACAAAATCGACCCATTTGATTTTACCTTCTTCACCGAATAAGGTGCTGATTGCAAGGACCTTTACATTTTTTTGTTTAAGATCTTTTTCAAATATTTCATACATCTTCGGCACTACCTTTTTACAATGTCCGCAATCGGATTCCCAGAACAACAGTACAGTAAAATCTGCCTCAGTTTTAAATAGGCTGAATGGTTTTCCGGCATGGGGAAAACGCTTAAGGGCACTATCGTTTTCGGCCATGATAAAGTGTGCGGAAGGGACATCGATCAATTCCATATCCGGTGCATATTTCCCTATTAAAAGAGGCTTTTGTTTTTCCACCCTTTCTTTCAGTCCGTCTATGAATTTAGGGTCACTCCACCACGATTCAGTTAAGTAATATTTGTCAGCAATATGGATCTGGACAGCATCCATCCCCATAATATTAATTCTTCCATAATAATTGAATAATGTAATAAGCATGAATTTGAACAGGCTTGAATCTGCTTTCGATTTTTCTATAAGCATGTCAACCTCAGGGATTATAGAATCAGGTATCTGGGGAATGATGTTTATTACATAGTTCATTATTTTATCTTCGTAAATAGGAGTACGGAGCAGGCGCGGATCAGAAATGTCAAAGTTGTCAAAATAATGGTGACGGAAGTAATAATACTGCCATGTGGAATCGATTATATTTCCTTCACTATCCCTTGGGGGATCAGGTACTTCCGTATCAAGGGTAGCTTTTAAAAATGTTGATACAAATAAACCCTTGTTATCCTCAACTGTCTTCTTTGTGAAGTCTATTCTTTTATCATTCAGTTCTTTTAGCTGCCCCAAATATTCTTCCCTTTTGTTTTTACTGATAGTATCCGTTAGTTTTTGCTGAATTTTCATCGCAGTATCCTGGGCGGATTTCATATATTTCTGGAAATAGTTGAATACTGAATTTTCTTCCGAGTCTTTGATAGTTAAATTATCTATAAAGTCAGCAGTATCAGATTCGATATAAAACTTCTGGTTATCATCAATTAATATTTCAAAGAATTTTGTACTGGGAAGAAAAATAATATACAATCCTCCCGGAAGTTTATCCTTCCCCTTAAATACTCCGGCTCCTTTTTTATCCAGCCATGTTGTATCAACAGGATACATTGCCTTATTAAGGTAATGGCCCAGAATAAGAGTAGTATCCTTAAGAGTTTTTATTTTGACCCTTATTTCATATCCCTGCGTTTTACCTGCGATGAACAGATTTAAGATGATCACGACTGACAGGCTGTATTTGAGTAATTTCGTCATAGGGTTATATCTGCAACAGCAAGATAATAAAATGAACAATAGTAATTGTAAAAGCCCAAAATTAGATATAAATGAATAATTAAAAAATATAATAATG
>CAZBUF010000047.1:0-3557 GCA_964495025.1 uncultured Bacteroidales bacterium
TGCACAAATTATGTATTTAAAACATCATTCACCTTTTTCTGATAACATATTTTTCATATAAAAGTTTATTTTTCCTCTCCAGGGTTTGGAACAGATATCAATATCTCCGTCTCCGTCAACGTCACCTGCAAAAGCATCGAAACATTCTGTTTTAAACAGCACTTCGTGTCTTTTCCAGTCTGTTCCTTCACCATCAGTATTTTCCCATATGAAACATCTTTTATACAGTTCGCCGGTTCCGGGGCCACCTCCTGAGAATACATCCAGGTCACCGTCATTATCAAAATCAGCAAGACATAATGAGTGCAAATCCTGCCTGGTGTCGATATCGATCTTATGAGTAAACCAATTAATACCAAGGCCGTCTTTATTTGCATGCCATGCTATTTTCCCGCTGGCATTGTTTGACTCTGCCTGAAAAATATCAGTATCCCCATCTTTATCGAAATCCAGTACCAGGGTTCTTGATGAATTTGCAAATTCACCCTTGCTTTCCACAAAGCTTATTGTTCTGTGCACTGACCATTTACTTCCGTCACCAATAACATTTTCATACCATATATTTGTTCTCACTATATCATTATCCCCGTCATTATCCACATCGCCTATTCCGTTGGGAAATATACCGCCTGTGGTCCCCTCTCCCACTTTTATTTTCTTCCATTTCTTAACTGGATTTGATGGGATATTGTACCAGAAAAGACCTTCCTGTTCACTTAGTGATATAAGGTCGGCTTTACCATCTCCGTTAATATCTCCTGTTATATTATCATAGGCATATATAGCTCCGTTTTCATATCTCTCAAATGGTTCTTTGGGATCACCTGTATTACGGTACCATGTACCACCCGATACCTGGTCAATCCAGCCATCGCCGTCAACGTCGAAAGCCACTCCCCCTTTGTCAGTCAATGCATCCTCTCCTATTAGATGTTTAATCCATTTGTCAGCCGACTGATATTCAAACCAGTATACAGGCCCTCCACTTGAACCGACTATCCAGTCAAGATCCCCGTCCTTATCCATATCTATTAACGAGGACTGTCCAAGCAATTCTTCGTCCACTTCTCCTATTTCGTAGTATTTAAATTCAGGCATCTGGCTATGGCTTGAAAAATGAAAGCACACAACAGTAACTGCCGCAATCAGAAATTTTCCTTTTATATAAAATTGATACATAATAGTGAATTAACATTGAACAAGTATAAATCCGGAAATAAATAAAAATTTACTTTAAATTACAAAATAAGTTATAAAAAAAAATATTATCAGTCAAGGAAAAAATACATTTTACTCTTCCATTTCCGGAGTTTTTACGGACGATTTTATTTTTATTACTGAAGAAGCAATAAAGAAACCTAATGCATTGCCTCCGCGGATATTGCCTTCGGGGTTGGCTGGCGGGCCTGAAAATCGAAGCGGATCGATGCCTTGAGATATGCTTTTTTAAGCATGAATATCACGAATTTTTATTTCAGGTTCAATTTTAAAATTTTCAATAGTGCCAAATATTATGCGGGTTTAATTTAATAAAGATACTGATAGTAAAAACATGTAATATAAAATATATTAATTTTGTATATGAAATTATCTGTATAAGTTTGAATTAGAAGAATAAGAAACATAAAACAAGCTTTAAAATGAATATCGTTAAATCAAAAATTGACGGTACAAAATTCGGTTCAATCACAATCAACAGCATTAAATATGATAACGATATAATAATCAGGCCTGATAATACTATAGAAAAGAGGAAAAAGAAGCTTTCAAAGGAGGAATACGGGACATCTCATATAGTCTCAAAGAAGGAGGCAAAATATATCTATGGAGATGGTGCAAAATACGTTATTATCGGTTCGGGCCAGTACGGAGCGTTGAAATTATCAGATGAAGCATCAGATTTTTTCAAATCCGTTGGATGTATAGTTATATGCAAAGCTACGCCGGAAGCTGTAAAAGAATGGAATGAAACAGGCATCCCAAAAGCAGGTATGTTTCATATTACATGCTGAACTACCGGGATGCTGTACTTTTTAAATATACCGAAGAAAGTTAAGTATATATATCAAATTAGTCTTAATACTTTAAAAACCACAAATGAAAGAAATAGAACCAATAGCAATGCCTGGCACTCATCAGAGTTTCTTAAAATACTTTAAAAACCAACAGTTCGATTTGTCTGTAAAAATATTGGATTTAGGAGCCGGGCATGGTGCATTTACTAAAAGGTTGTATGAAATGGGATACGATACATCTGCCTGCGATTTATTTCCGGAGATTTTTAAATTTGAAGAAATAGAGTGTAAAAAAGTAGATATAACCGATAAATTCCCATATCCCGATGATACTTTTGATGTAGCTATTGCAATTGAAGTTAGTGAACATATAATCGATCATGAAGTTTTCTTTAAAGAATTAAGCAGAATCCTTAAACCTGATGGACAGCTTTTGTTGACCACACCAAATATTCTATCTCTAAAATCACGAATAAGATTTTTGTTTACAGGATTTTTTTACAGCTTTGGGCCCTTGCAGATAACGAATTACGATGGATTGCAACATGTTACTTCACTGACCTTAGACCAGTATAATTATGTTGCAGTAAAAAATGGGTTCAAAGCAGCTGAATTTGATATTGATAAAAAGCAAAAAACTTCAAAATGGCTGTTATGCTTTCTGTTTCCTCTTATTTTCTTAAATACAAAATTAAAAAATACTTCAGTTCTACATAATAATATAAAATTGCTTTTAGGGCGATTGCTTATTTTAAAGTTCGAAAACGACTCTACTAAACCATAAGGAAAAATGTATGTTTAGGGAAGCGGAGGATAAGCTCCTGCAAAACGTCCTTCCTTTTCAGGATATTTAAGAAGCTTCATGACTTCAGCCGGAAGCTTCATTGCTCCTTCAGTCCCTGGAAAGCCTTTTAATATCCGGTAATTTCCCAGTTCATCACTTTGAAAAAACGGGCGAATATCATTGGTGAAACTCCTGCTGTGGGCCTCAAATTTTGAATTCAGTGCATTCAGATCCCCAGGAGAATCAAATGAAATCTGACATTCATCATTCATGGCAGGGCTCCATAAAATCAATGGAAAAGATGTTTTATCGTGGCCACGGACATATACATTATAGTCGAGTTGTTTTAATGGTGTTTTGTCAAGCCACTTACACAAAGTATCGGTCTGCCATACATTCAGAAGCGGCCTGTGAAAATTCTCATCTCCCGTAAGCAGGTTATTCACAAAGATGTGCCCGTAGCGTTCATCAACATCCGGGCCGGTACTGGGATGCCAGCCGAAATGGTCCCCTACAGCACTTCGTCCGGTACGTCCTATACATACCGTGCTGTTTACCAGTGTGTTATTATACATGTGAACATCGCTGCTGTTAAGCACGAATATTCCCTGGTCGCAGTTGACAAACAGGTTTCCTGCACAGATTGCCCCCTTGGAAATTTCAAAAAAGAATCCGTTATCACAGGGCAATGGCTTCGTTTTATAAAATTACATTTAGGTAGAAACTAAGTTATGTACACAGTTGTTAATAATAAAGCC
>CAZBUF010000048.1:0-2421 GCA_964495025.1 uncultured Bacteroidales bacterium
TCAAGGTTTGTGAATGTAGCTTCCCTTTTTGATCCCATATAGTTCCAGTCCTTGTCAAATCCTTCCAGCAAATAGGCATACTCATTATTTCCCGGATTAAGGTAGTTTAATGCCGCATATTTAATAGTTATTACTGACTGCCTGTGTGATAAAGTGAGCTCTTTTGTTTCACTTATATGTTTCGTTAGCGGTGAATTTTCTCCACCGATCTCAACAGGTTTATTGAATATTAAAAAATCTGTAAATACTATATCGGGAATGTACGGGTTTTGAGAAATACTGTCAGGATAAAAAGAATTAAAACCGTTAATTCCTCCGAAATACATCAAACCATCCTTACCTTTAAAAGACGATCTCCTGTTAAATTCATTCCCCTGAAGGCCATTGCTTTCATCATAGTTTATAAATGTGGGAACTTTCGGACAGTTTATACCGTTATAAAATTTTGATAAGCCTCTGTTTGTGCTAAGCCATAGATTACCGTGATCATCCTCGCGAATACCCTTGATAACATTATCCGGTAACCCGTCCTTTTCAAGGTAATACGAAAAAGTACTGTCAGCCCTGTTAAAAAGATTCAGTCCATCTTCGGTCCCCAGCCATATATTCTTCCTGCTGTCCTCGAATATTACTATTGCCCCGTTGTAAGTTATACTTTTTTTATCATTGGGATCATGCGTAAATTGCATAAACTCCTCATTCTTCTTATTAAATACATCAACAGATACACTGGTGGATATCCAAAGTTCATTGTAGCTGCTTTCCATTATGGTCCTTATCCACAAATTTGAAAGACTGTTAATATCTGAATAGGACCAATATCTCCTGAATTTGCCGGTTTTGTAATCATATCTGTTCAATCCTCCGTTCATGCATGCTATCCATAAGGTGCCTTCCCTGTCTTCAATTATATCAAAGATGTTATTACTCCCAATACTTTCGTTGTCATTTGCATCGTTCATGTATCTTGTGAAAGTTTTGGTTTTGTTATTAAAAAGGTTCAGCCCTCCGGCCCATGTTCCAATCCACATATTATTGCGGCTGTCTTTGAAAATAGCCCAGACAGCGTTTGAACCGATACTATGTTCGTTGTTATACTCATATACAAAATGTTGATAAATGTTGGTTTTTTCATTTAAAATATTTAATCCTCCTTCAGTACCAATCCATAAATTGTCCTCATCTTTATAAATAGCATTAACAAGATTATTATTCAGGCTGTTTTTATTGTTAGAAATATTATAATAATGATTAAATGAATACATTAATTTATTGTAATAATTCAATCCGCTACCGTAAGTGCCAACCCATATGGTACCCTGTTTATCTTTATAAAGTGACTGGACTGAATTGTTTGAGATACTGTAATGATCAGACGGATTGCTTGTATAATGTAAAAACTCGCAATCATTTTCATTAAAGCTGCTAAGATTGATAATGTTCAGGCCCCCATTCTCGGTACCTATCCATAATTTGCCCTCATTATCATCCAGAAGTGAAAGTACTGCTCCATCGCTTATGCTTTTCTCTTCTTCCGGGTCATGAATATATTTAATAAATTCAGGACTAAAAGGCTGGCCTTCTTTGTATTTCATCAGGCATAATCCACCAATACCTGTACCAATCCATATCCTTTCGCCGCTATCCTGGTAAACAACACGTATATTATTATCGCTTATACTTGCAGGATCATTTTCATTATGCCTGAATGCTGTGAATGAATAGTCTGATGTATCCATAAGATATAATCCGTCGTAAGTGCCAAGCCAGAAATTACCATTGTTATCCTCCACTAAGTTATCAACGTATAGATTACTATAAATTTGCTGAATTGATGTATCTGATGGATCGAACAAATATAAACCTCCACCGGCTGAAAGGAACATTTTCCCATTATCCAGCTCATGAAAGCCATCAATTAATTGCTCAGGTATAACAGGGTAAGGAATAAACATATCCCGATCCCGGTCATAAACACAAAGTCCTCCCTGGGTGCCTATCCATAAATTATCCTTACTGTCTTCATATATACAATAGATAAAGTTATTTGGAAGACTATTTTTATTATAAATATTATGTTTATATATCGTAAATTCATATCCGTCATATTTATTAAGCCCACCGCCTCCTGCACCAAACCACATAAATCCGTGTTTGTCCTCCAGGATACAAAGTATCCAGCTTTGTGAAAGGCCGTCCCTGACCGACAGATGGCGGAATTTTAATATATTTTCCTGGCAGAATAAATTGACAGATGAAAAGAATAAAAGAATAAAATATACTCGAATCATGAACTACTAAAATTAAGTAATATGCATAATACAATTTAGCATGTGATCAATTATACTGAAAAGTCAAACCATAAAAAACAATATTATAATGATGCATAGACTAAAATAATATAATATAATATAATATAAT
>CAZBUF010000049.1:0-2064 GCA_964495025.1 uncultured Bacteroidales bacterium
ATAAAAGGCTGATTTTAGAATATCATCAGAGAAAATCAGATTATTATTTTTAAAATAGAATATTTCATTCCTGTCAGATGCAGGAAAAAGGACAGGAATATTATCAATCCATTTTATTCTTTTTAGATCAATGTCTTTTGAAGATAAATAAAATATTATCCTGTAATTATATTTTTCAATTTCATTAAAGTCCCTAATAAATATTATTCTTTTCTTAATTTCATCATGCAAATAAAAAACAGAATCCAAATGAAAAAATAGATACTCAATTTGATTATTATTTAGACTACCATTCATTATAAAATTATTTGCTCAATTTTGTATTGTAGAATTCTATTAATTGGTTAATAGTCAGTTCCCAATAATATTCTTTCGATACCTTTATACAATTCTTTGATATTTCATCATAAACTAAAGGATTATTGTATAAATAAATGACTTTATCAGCGAATTCTCTATAATCATTAACTGAATATCCCAATTTATTACTTTCAACAAACTCTTTCATTAATTCAGCCCTGCTAACCAGTATTGGTTTCCCAAGTGATGCGTATTGATATATTTTAGTGGCTATTGTTTTATTTATTTCGTCTCTGTTGACAGGCGGCGTAAAAACACATATCTTACTGGCAAACATATAGGAAGGCAAATCCTCTATGGGTATCCATCCGATAAATGATACTAATTCATCAACATATTTTTTTTTTGCAAAGTTCATCAGGTCAAATCGCCCGTGTATTGTTCCGGCAAGGACAAATTTTATGTTCGGTATATTTTTCTTTATCACTGGTAAGGCATTAATAACCATATCTATTCCACGGAGTATATCTACTCCTCCGGCATAAAAAATCACATAATCATTTTTATAATTATCTAATATATTCTGTTTTATATTGCCAGTATTAAATACTCTTTTTAAAGGAGTATTAGGAATTATAATTATTTTATCGGGATTTACTTTTATTTTATCGATATAAGCCTTTCTCAGAGGGTCCTCTATTGTTATAACCAGATCCGCCTTATTCAGATATTTTTCTTCATATTTTCTCCAGTTACTTAATCCCTTGATTATTTTACCAATCAGAGTATTATAATGTGCTGTATGAATAATCCAATTGCTATAATATTCATGCTGATCACAAACGAGTTTTAATCCATATTTATTTCGTAGTTGATACCCTGTTTTTGAAAGAGGTAAATCATGAATATGAATAACATCGATTTTCGCATCTTTAATAATACGCTCCAGGTATCTTTTCCAGAATCTGAAATAAAATGGTAATAATAAACTTGCTGCACTACTTTTATAAATTAGCTTTGATATAGGCCTTCTAATAACTTTAAAATAATTAAAATCCTCAGTTAAGGGTCTATCCTTGAAAGTATAACAAGCGATAATAATATTATTGCCCAATACAGAGAGTGAATATGCTTCCTTTTCAACTCTTTCATCCGGAGGAAATTCTTTTTCCAGAACCATTAAAATATTCATTCACATGTACTTTATATCAAATAAAATCAAATATTAATATATTTTTTTGAAATACAGCAAAATTACTTTTACTTTACAAATTAAAACATTAATATGGATATTTTCAAATCAAAATCTCCCGCCACTTATATATTATCAATACTTATATTTCTAATTATCTCTATTGCTTATTTTTCTCCTGAAATTCTTCATGGTAAGAAATTACGGCAAAGCGACATTGTTAACTTTATGGGAACTGCAAAAGAAATAATGGATTATCGTGATCAATATGACAAAGAACCTTTATGGACCAACAGAAATTTCAGTGGCATGCCTGCTTATCTCATCTCCACTAAATACAAATCGAGCCTGATAAAAATATTCCACAGAGTTTTTACATTAGGCGGTTTCCGCCCGGTTAACTTTATTTTTTTATATCTCGTTGGCTTTTATATTGCGCTATTATTATTCGGAGTTAACCCATTGCTTAGTCTGGCTGGCGCTGTTGCATATGCTTTTTCTTCATACTTTTTTATTATCATTGAAGTTGGTCATGTCACGAAAGTTCTTGCGCTGGGGTATTTGCCCCCGAT
>CAZBUF010000050.1:0-9564 GCA_964495025.1 uncultured Bacteroidales bacterium
AAATTGCTAAATTGCTAAATGGCTAAATGGCTAAATGGCTAAATGGCTAAATTGCTAAACTGCTAAATTGCTAAATTGCTAAACTGCTAAACTGCTAAATTGCTAAACTGCTAAACTGCTAAATTGCTAAATTGCTAAATTGCTAAACTGCTAAACTGCTAAATTGCTAAATGGCTAAATGGCTAAATGGCTAAATTGCTAAACTGCTAAATTGCTAAATTGCTAAACTGTTAAATTGCTGAATTGCTAAACTGCTAAATTGCTAAACTGCTAAATTGTTAAACTGCTAAATGGCTAAATTGTTAAATTGCTAAACTGCTAAACTGCTAAATTGCTAAACTGCTAAATTGCCAAACTGTTAAACATATAAACATCAGACTTTCAGTGTTTCTCCTTCCGATTTGGCAATGACAGCGGCCCCGCAACAATCGCTCCATACATTTACTGTTGTGCGGCACATATCCAGTATACGTTCAACCGGCATCACCAGGGCAATACCTTCAAGGGGAAGTCCTACGGCAGTAAATATAATGGTCATGGTAACAAGGCTTGCCATGGGTATGGCTGCAGTCCCGATAGAGGCGAGCAATGCTGTTAATACCATAATCAATTGCTGGGAAATGCTCAGGTCAATACCATAGATCTGGGCAACAAATCCCGCCACCGCGAGCTCATATAATGCCGTACCGTCCATGTTTATGGTTGCTCCCAGCGGCAGGGTAAAGCTTGATATCTTGTTTGAAACTCCCGCATCATTCTCAACAGCCTCAAGGGTCAGAGGCAGGGTAGCATTTGAAGACTGTGTTGAAAATGCCGTCAGGAGGGGTGTAAGCATGATTTTGAAGAACTTTCCCGGGCTGATCTTGCCGGCAAGCTTTAAAATTGAAGGCAGTGTTATCACAGCGTGAAATAATAGTCCAGATACAACAACAAGCACAAATAAACCTATACTCCTGAACAACTGCTGCAAATTATCCTGTTCTGATATGACTTTTGATACTATGCCAAAGATGCCCAGGGGAGCGAACCTGATAATGAAAAGCGTTATTTTCATCATTACCTGGAAGGCTGCTGAAAAGAAATCGGTGAGCAAGGACCGTTGTTTCCTGTCTGTCTGTATGATAAAAAATCCGAAAAGGATGGAAAAAAATATTATTGCAAGCATGTTTCCCGTGCTTAGCGCCCTGAAAATGTTAGGAGGAACAATATCCAGCAATGTCTCTTTAATAGGTTTCTGCACCAGGTTTAACTCCGACAGGTTCACTGACAGGTTAATTTCAACACCCGATCCCGGTTTTATAATGTTTACCAGTACTAAACCTGTTATTATAGCCAGCAGGCTGGTAGATAAATAATATACCAGTGTTTTTGCGCCAAGCCTGCCCAGGTTCCTGCCTGAGCCGATATTGGTAATACCGGTAATCAGTGATGTTATTATAAGAGGTATCACGATCATTCTCAGAGCCCTTATAAATATATCGCCCATCCAGCTGACATAAACTATACCTTCTTTGAATAAACTGCCGTATATGACCGCTAAAATGAGTGATATGAGTATCTGCCAGTGTAGTTTTAACTTTTTCATAATAAATAACTAATAATAACCTCAAATATACTAATATGGTTCTATTGTTCAATTGCAATATGGTTAAATTGCTCTATTGTCAAATTGCTATATGGTTAAATCGCTATATGGTTCTGTTGTTCTATTTTTCTATTGCTATTTGGTTCTATTGCTAAACTGCTAAATGGCTAAATCATTGAGTTACAAATAAAATATATCTTCTTTTTTAAATATACATATATATTTGCTGCATGTTATGCCTTAATAGCGGTAAATAGGGTAGAAACATGTCAACAATTCTGAATTCAAATTTTATAAATGTAAATATTGTTTACATATATAACTTATTATTGAATATATTAGGTGTGTTACATTTGTAATCATTTATTTTATTTAAATAAGTACGTGTTTATATTTATTATATTCACATATGTAACATATAATTATTACTAAAATGCGGTTTAAATATATTGAAGAAGTAATTATATAATAAACGTCTAATCAGTGTATTAAGAAATATATATAAAGTATTGATTAAATATATTCATACTATTTTGCATAAAAACCTCTGAAATAATACAATATATAATCTTAATATCTTGTATATCTGTTACATAATATATTATTATGAAGTATTAGTCTATATATATGTAATTATATATCTAATTAACAGCTTATTATATGATAAATGAGTAATTACTGAAATTTTAGCAATCTCTTGAATACCTTTAATAACAATGTTTTAAGTTAATTATATAATTTCAGTATTTTTTATAATATCATATTAAAATATACATGGAATATCGTAAATAAATTACATATGTAACATATAGCTGCGTATATTTTGAATTGTTATTTGTAAAAAGATTACACATGTAACTTTAATTATATTTACATTTGTATTAAAATATTTTACAAATGAAAGACCGTCTGTTAAAGTTCTTTAATGAGGAAAAGCTGTCCGCTACGAAATTTGCGGATGAAATAGGAGTACAAAGGTCCAGCATTTCACACATTCTGAGTGGCAGGAACAAGCCCAGTTACGACTTTATACACAAAACACTGGATAAATACCCGGAGCTTAATGCGGAATGGCTCATTAGCGGCAGAGGGGGCATGTATAAGGAGAAAACGGGCCATATCGCACAGGAAACACAGGAACAGGGCTTATTCGATGATAAAGCCAAAGTGGCAGAGGAGGGTCAGGATGAAGAAAAATTGCCGCAAAACTCAAAAGAACGGCAGGAAATTGGTATTAATGAACAGGTGGTAAGGGATAAAAAAACTATTTCGATCACAAAATCCACAGAGAAGGTGATGATCTTTTATTCTGACGGAACCTTCAAGGAATATTCACGGAGCGGGTAGAACATTTGGAAAACTTCTTTATCTTTGCCAAAAACCGGTAAATGTACAGATACGTTATCAGGCCCATATTATTTCTTTTCTCTCCTGAGTTAATACATCATATCATCTTTTTCATCCTGAAAACAACATTTAATATACCTGGATTTGCATGGTTGTTAAGGAAATTTTTCATAATCGGGGATGACAAGCTGGCTATTGAGGTGGCCGGGTTAAAATTCCGTAACCGGGTTGGTATTGCTGCGGGTTTTGACAAGAATGCGTTACTGTTCGGTGAACTTGCGAATTTCGGATTTTCGTTTGTGGAGGTTGGTACTATCACTCCTGAGCCTCAGCCGGGAAATACAAAGCCCCGGTCATTCAGGCTCGTAAAGGACGATGCACTGATCAACAGGATGGGATTCAACAACGGGGGAGTTGAAAAAGCAGTCAGCAAGCTGAAAAAAAGGAAAGGCGGCATAATAGTAGGCGGAAACATAGGTAAAAATACGGGCACGGCAAATGAGGATGCATATAAAGATTATGAGATTTGTTTCATAAAGCTTTATGATCATGTTGATTATATTGCCGTAAATGTCAGTTGCCCGAATATCAATAACCTCACCGAGCTACAGGATCCGGCATCACTTGAAAAAATTATAAGGAGGCTAACGGATATCCGGAAAGGGCAGAAAAGTTACAAGCCGGTAATGCTAAAGATCTCTCCTGACCTTAATCAAGGTGCGCTGGATGAAATACTGGAAATTTGCATTAAATATGGTATCGATGCCATCATAGCCACAAACACGACTTTGGAAAGAAAGGGACTCCGGACTTCAAAGGGCAGGGTGGAAAAGATCGGCAGTGGCGGCTTAAGTGGCAAGCCTCTGGCAGAGATATCCACAGAGGTCATTAGATACATAAATACAAAGACCGGCGGCAGATTGCCGGTGATAGGTGTTGGAGGGATAATGTCTCCCGGCGATGCTATTGAGAAGATTAAAGCCGGGGCTTCGTTGGTTCAGGTATATACGGGATTTATTTATGAAGGGCCTTTTCTTGCAAAAAGGATCAACAGAGCCATTCTGGAAATATACAGATAAAAAAAACTTCCTGCAGGCTCTTTTAGTTGTGCGATGCTTTAATTTTTCTCCAGTTTATCAATGGCTTTTTTTGAGTTGGCCTTTTGAATTACTTTCATGGTTATCTCGGATTTCTTTTCATTAAATCCCACGGAAATTACATCACCTTCTTTCAGTTTTGATTTGATGATCACTTCGGCCATAGGATCTTCAAGATACTTCTGAATTGCACGTTTCAGCGGGCGTGCACCAAACTGAACATCATATCCCTTTTCAGCGATAAATTCCTTGGCCGGTGTTGTAAGCTTTATTTCATATCCAAGGCTTAGTATCCTGTCGAATAGTCCTTTCAGTTCAATATCTATGATCTTGAATATATTTTCTTTTGTCAGTGCATTGAACACTACAACATCATCCAGTCTGTTTATGAATTCAGGGGCAAAATGTTTTTTAAGTGCGTTCTGAATAACGCTTTTGGCATATTCACTTGTATCCTGTTGTTTTGCCTGTGTGCTGAATCCAACGCCCTGTCCGAAATCCTTTAGCTGACGTGTCCCTATGTTGGATGTCATTATAATGATAGTATTTCTGAAGTCGACTTTTCTGCCGAGGCTATCCGTAAGCTGGCCTTCATCCAGCACCTGCAGGAGGATATGAAAAATATCGGGATGTGCTTTTTCAAGCTCATCAAGCAGAACAACGCAGTAGGGTTTCCTTCTAACTTTCTCTGTCAGTTGTCCTCCTTCCTCGTAGCCTATATATCCGGGGGGTGCACCTACCAGTCTTGATACGGTAAACTTCTCCATATATTCACTCATATCGATCCTTATAAGGTTATCGATGGAATCAAACAGGTATTCGGCAAGAACTTTTGCCAGCTGTGTTTTCCCGACCCCTGTAGGTCCAAGGAATATAAATGTACCTATCGGTTTGTTTGGATCTTTCAGTCCTGCCCGGTTTCTCTGAATCGATCTCACGACTTTCTGTATTGCTTCATTCTGGCCTATTACCCTTCCTCCGAGCTCCTCACCCATTTGCAGAAGTCTTTCACCCTCTGCCTGGGCAATTCTTTGTACCGGCACGCCTGTCATCATAGCAACAACTTCGGCAACTTTTTCATCATCCACAATTTCCCTGTTTCTTGTCAGTTCTTTTTCCCATTTATTCTTCTCGTCCTCGAGTTGTTCGAGATATTCCTTTTCCTTATCCCTGAAGCTTGCTGCCCTCTCAAAGTTCTGGTTCTTCACTGCCTTTATTTTCTCTTTCTTTGTTTCTTCGACCTGTTTCTCAAGACTAAGTATCTTTTCAGGGACAACTATATTTGAGATATGTACCCGTGAGCCCGATTCATCCAGGGCGTCAATTGCTTTGTCAGGAAGGTGCCTGTCAGTTATATACCTGTTGGTAAGCTTGACGCATGCATCTATGGCTTCAGGTGTATAAAACACATTGTGGTGGTCCTCGTATCTTTCCTTGATGTTATTCAGTATCTCAACGGTCTCTGAAGGCGTTGTAGGTTCGATCATTATTTTCTGGAAGCGGCGTTCCAGAGCACCGTCTTTTTCAATATGCTGTCTGTATTCGTCAAGTGTAGTGGCTCCGATGCACTGAATATCACCTCTTGCCAGTGCGGGTTTAAGCATATTTGCAGCATCCAGCGAACCTGTTGCACCGCCTGCACCGACTATCGTATGTATCTCATCTATAAAAAGTATTATCTCAGAGGTCTTTGACAGTTCATTGAGAATAGCTTTCATACGTTCTTCAAACTGGCCGCGGTATTTTGTGCCGGCAACGATTGATGCAAGGTCGAGTGTAACTACCCTTTTGCCGAAAAGCACCCTTGCCACTTTCCTTTGAATAATACGCATTGCCAGTCCTTCGGCAATAGCTGATTTTCCTACTCCCGGTTCGCCGATAAGTATTGGATTATTCTTTTTTCTGCGGCTAAGTATCTGGGCAAGTCTCTCGATCTCCCTTTCCCTTCCTATAATGGGATCCAGGCGGTCTTCTTCGGCAGCCTTGGTAAGGTCAATGCCGAAATTATCCAGTACAGGTGTATCCGAACCCGACCTGGTGGATGATTCCTGTCCGCTGCCTTTGCTTTGTCCGAAAGTATCACCCGGGTCATCTTCATCATTCGGAAATTCCGCCTTTGGTTCTTCACTTTCAATATTTTCTTCCCTTTGCTTAAGTATCTCCTTTCTTGCGGTTTCATAGTCGATGTTATGCTCATAAAGCACTCTTGAGATAACACTGTTTTCATCCTTGATAATAGCCAGCAGAAGGTGGCCCGTATCGATAGTGGTATTTCTCAGCGACTTAGCCTCAAGGTAAACAAGTTTCAGTACCCGTTCCGAGGATTTTAAAAGAGGTACGTTATCCGTTTCAGTGACCTTAATAGGTCCGGAGGCCGATAATGCCGCTTCGATATTTTTCCGCAGATCATAAAGATTGACCCTGAGTGAAGTAAGGACATTTATTGCAACTCCTTCGCCTTCACGAAGAATACCTAAAAAAAGATGTTCGGGGCTGATCTCATTATTTCCCAGTCTTATTGCCTCTTCCTTACTGTAGGTGAGCACATCTTTAATCCGCTGTGAGAATTTTGAATCCATATATAAATATGTTAGACTATCAATATAACAAGCATACTAAGTAACACTTTCATCTGTAAATATAGTAATAAAAAAGATACCATTTATAAACAGGATTGTGTTAATAATTAAGATGATTTACGAACCATAAAATTATAATAAATAGCTACTTTAGTGAGATAAATTATAACTAAATTTAAGTAAATTTTTTAACAAAAAAAACATCATTTCATAAGCTATGGCAGAAGGAGAAAAAATAATTAAGGTCAATATTGAGGAGGAGATGAAATCGGCATATATTGATTATTCTATGTCGGTCATTGTTTCACGTGCATTACCGGATGTAAGAGATGGCCTGAAGCCGGTTCACAGAAGAGTATTATATGGAATGTTTGAATTAGGGCTTTTTGCAAACCGGCCATTTAAAAAGTCTGCCAGAATAGTGGGAGAGGTGCTTGGAAAGTATCATCCTCATGGCGACACATCTGTATATGATGCGATGGTTAGAATGGCTCAGAACTGGTCTTTACGATACCCGCTTGTTGACGGACAGGGGAATTTCGGATCCATGGACAATGACAGTCCTGCTGCAATGCGTTACACCGAGGCCAGGCTTCAGAAAATAGCCGAGGAGACGCTGTCGGATATAAACAAGAATACTGTTGATTTCCAGCTGAATTTTGATGACTCTCTTACTGAGCCTTCCGTTCTGCCAACGAGAATTCCGAACCTGCTGGTTAATGGCGCATCGGGAATAGCCGTAGGTATGGCAACAAATATTCCACCTCATAATCTTTCGGAGATATGTGATGCTGTGAATGCTTATATTGACAACAATGAAGTCACTACTGAAGAACTGATGCAGCATGTTAATGGGCCCGATTTTCCAACGGGGGGAATAATTTACGGTATGCAGGGGATAAAGGATGCATTTGAAACAGGAAGGGGAAGGATAGTATTAAGGGCAAAAACAGAGATTGAGGTCACGGCCAGCGGCAGAGAAACCATAGTTGTTACAGAGATCCCGTACCTGGTGAACAAGGCCGAGATGATCACTAGGACAGCGGAGCTGATAAATGACAAACGCATTGACGGCATATCATACATCAATGACGAATCTGACAGGAACGGAACACGTATAGTCATCATTTTAAAGAAGGAAGCACAGTCGCTTGTTGTATTGAACAACCTTTACAAACATACTCAGCTGCAGACCTCCTTTAATGTAAATAACATTGCCCTGGTGAGGGGCCGGCCGAGATTATTATCACTTAAGCAGACCATCAAATATTTTGTTAATCACCGTCATGATATAATAGTAAGAAGGACCAACTATGATCTCGAGCAATCGGAAAAGAGAGCCCATATACTTGAGGGACTGATAATTGCGCTGGACAATTTAGATGATGTCATTAATCTTATCAAGACTTCGGAGAATCCTGAGGTTGCAAAGCAGGGGCTTATTAAAGAGTTCGGGCTTTCCGAAGCACAGGCAAAGGCAATTCTTGAGATGAGGCTGCAAAGGTTAACCGGCCTTGAGAGGGATAAGATCAGGCAGGAGCATGCCGAGATAATGGAATTAATAAAATACCTGAATGAGATCCTTGAAAGTGAAGAATTAAGGATGAAAATAATAAAGGATGAGCTTCAGGAGGTAAAGGACAAATATGGTGATAAGCGAAGAACTGAGATAGTACCTGATATGGAGGAGTTCAATCCTGAAGATTTCTATTCTGATGATGATATGATCATTACCATTTCACACCTCGGATATATAAAACGCACGCCGCTTACGGATTTCAGGACCCAGCACAGGGGTGGTGTGGGTTCAAAGGGAAGTGAAACCAGGGAGGAAGATTTCCTTGAGCACATGATCCATGCGACCATGCATAACACCCTGCTGTTTTTTACGGAGAAAGGTAAGTGCTTCTGGCTCAAGGTTTATCAACTGCCTGAAGGAACTAAAACTTCAAAAGGAAGGGCTATTCAGAACCTTATAAATATTGAGCAGGATGACAATGTGAGGGCTTACATAAATGTTAAAAGCCTGACAGACGAAGAGTTCCTGAACAACAATTACATCATCATATGTACAAAGAAGGGGACTATTAAGAAGACTTCCCTTGAGTTATATTCCCGTCCGCGCCAGAACGGAATCAACGCAATAACGGTCAGGGAAGGGGATAACCTTATACAGGCCAAGCTCACCAACGGCCGCAATGAGATACTGCTGGCAGTGAAATCAGGAAAGGCAATACGCTTCAATGAAAGTAAGGTCAGGCCTATGGGAAGGAATGCTTCAGGCGTCAGGGGCATTCAATTATCAGGTGAAAAAGGTGATGAGGTAATTGGGATGGTTTGCGTTCAGGACACTTCCGAGACTACCATACTGGTGGTTTCGGAAAAAGGTTATGGTAAAAGGACGCTGGTTGATGATTACAGGATAACGAACAGGGGAGGAAAGGGTGTAAAGACTATCAATATCACTGAAAAAACAGGCAACCTGATTGCCATTAAGGGAGTAACTGACAGTGATGATTTAATGATAATCAACAGGTCAGGAATAACAATAAGGCTTGCTGTGAATACCATGCGTACCATGGGCAGGGCTACACAGGGAGTGAGGCTTATTAACCTGAGAAACAGTGATTCAATTGCTGCGGTCACCAGTGTAATTACTTCTGATGAAGATGAACAGGAAGAGAACAACTAGAGTATAACGGTCAAGTACAATCTCATAATTCATATCGGGGCAATATTGCCTGATCCTGCAGAGTTATTATTTATAGCTGTTACCATTTTTTCATCTGGTATAATATTTGAACTTATATTTTAAAAATATATATTTGCGGAAATATAAATCAAAATCATATAAAATGAAGCGTTTAAGTATTTTGTTCACCTCATTCATATTTATTACAGCCTTTTATATCAGGGCTCAGGAATTAGCCATACAGCCTGTAATTAACTATAGTAT
>CAZBUF010000051.1:0-2528 GCA_964495025.1 uncultured Bacteroidales bacterium
ATGAGCATCAGAATCGAATGTAGCAAGCGTTACCATGGCATCCACATTGTACCTGTCGCACGTCTGCCTCGTGAAGCTCCAGTCAAGGGGTGCAGGCATCCTGTCAGTTCCCGTGCCTCTGATGTCCATATCACCGGCCAATGTTGCTTTAAAGCGTGGTGATTTATTGATCAGATCGACCGCTCCTATGACGCATCTTTCCGATCCCACCCTGTCATCAAACAGACCTTCGCCGCTAAGCACACCTTCAATGATATTTCCCGCCCTTTCATCTTTTGCCGGGAGGCTCCTGTTAACAATAACCAGCGTTTTTATCTCATTTGGCACATCTATCCGTGCGGGTTCAAGGACGTCAACCGTTATGTAGGCTGATTTGCATGAAGCAATAAGTAACAGCATAACTAATATGCACGAGTAAATAACGTTTTTAAACATGAGGATAAATTTTAGTTTTAGATAAAGATAGTAAAAGTTGTTAGTTGTTCGTTATTTGTTGTTCGCTGATTGAATTCTTTTTGTAAAATTGGTTATTTGTCGGCCTAACTTATCCAGTTTTTCAACAAGTTCATTATACAATTCTTTATTTTTCAATGACTTGACTTCATAAAGTGTTTCTAAATGATCAAAAGTTTCAATATTTGATGATAATGCATAAATCAGGAATTTAACATAATCCTTTTTATAATTTCGTCTACCATAACCTTCAACAATATTAGCTTTTGTTGATTTACTTGATCTTCTTATCTGGCTACCTGTTTCATACATTTCAAATTTTGGTAACTCATTTAATGTCATATTATGAACGTCAATTACTATTTCACGTGATAACTGCCAAATTTCAAGCTTCCTATAACTCATAAAATCTATAATGAATGAAATTCTGTAAATTTAGTATTCCATCATTATTATCAAAACATCGTGTTTCACTATATATATCATCGGTAAATATCGAACAACGAATGGCGAATTACGAATAACGAACTACGAACTACAAATTACGTTTTCATCCCTCCACAAATTCCAATCACCTGGCCGCTTATATACGAAGACATGTCGGAAGCCAGGAACACTGCGCTGTTTGCTACATCTTCCGGTGTGCCGCCCCGTTTCAGCGGTATCTGTTCCTCCCATTTTTTTCTGGCCTCCTCAGGAAGCTTGTCAGTCATCTCAGTAATGATAAATCCCGGGGCAAGGGCATTGCATCGTACATTTCTCGGCCCCAGCTCACGTGCCACAGATTTGGTAAAGCCTATGATCCCTGCCTTTGATGCAGCGTAATTTGCCTGTCCGACGTTACCTGATACGCCCACAACAGAGCTTATATTTATGATAGAGCCGGAACGTTGTTTTATCATGGTCATTTGTACGGCCTTAGTAAAGTTAAAAACAGATTTAAGGTTGATGTTTATTACCTTATCCCACTGCTCCTCGGTCATCCTCATAAGCAACGTATCAATAGTTATGCCGGCATTATTTACCAGTATATTAACTGTTTCGAATTCATCCAGAATTTCCTTTACAACTTTCTCAGTATCAGCAAAGTTACTTGCATCAGATGCATAGGCTTTGCCTTTGACCCCGAGGTCATTTATTGTCTTTTCCACTTCTTTTGCGTTATCGTCAACAGCAAGATCAGTAAACGCCACATTTGCTCCTTCACGGGCAAATGCCACAGCAATTGCTTTGCCTATACCCCTTGCAGCACCGGTGACAATTGCAGTCTTTCCTTTAAGTAAACTCATGATTCAGTAGATTTAGTTATTGTTTATCTTGTTTCGTTAATCAACAAATATATTAAAAGAATAAATAAGTAGGGAAGAAACATTTAAAATTTAGGTTAAGGCTAAGGTCGATGCCGGGATTAAATTACAGAGAATAAATAGGCGCGGTGGCCTGCTAAAATCATTTTTTCTCCACTTTTTTATCGGTTGCAAAAAGCAGGAGAATGTCCTGCTTAAGGACAAATGAATATTATTTCCCTAATGCCTTAAGCATCGTTGCGCTAATATCAGCGGGTGATTCGGCGACCGCTATGCCGCACTCATTCATGATCTTTATCTTGGCAGCGGCAGTATCATCCTTACCTCCTATTATTGCTCCTGCATGGCCCATCCTCCTTCCCTTCGGAGCCGTCATGCCGGCAATAAATGCAACAGCAGGTTTTTTATTGTTATCTTTTATCCATCGGGCAGCATCGGCTTCCATGTTACCTCCTATCTCTCCAATAATTATTATTCCCCCTGTTTCACTATCATCCATAAAAAGCTTAACGACATCAAGAATTGACGTACCTACCACAGGATCACCTCCTATTCCTATGCATGTAGACTGCCCCAGCCCTGCCCTTGTTACCTGGTCAACTGCCTCATAGGTAAGTGTTCCCGAACGGGAAACGATCCCGATAATACCCTTTTTATGGATAAACCCGGGCATTATACCAACCTTGGCCTCTCCCGGGGTAATAATGCCGGGACAGTTAGGTCCTATAAGCCTGCAATCCCTTCCCGCAAGGTAAGCTTTCACATTTA
>CAZBUF010000052.1:0-3891 GCA_964495025.1 uncultured Bacteroidales bacterium
TCACTATCCAGTAGTCATCTTCACCATTATTACCTGTAACATCACCGTCATTTGAACCGGAATATCCTGCAATAATATAACCTCCGTCAGTTGTTTGGTGAATTGAAGATGCCCCATCATTTCCGCTTCCTCCAACTGATCTTTGCCAGTCAATATTACCTGATGAAGTTAATTTTACTATCCAGTAATCTGAATTACCCTTATTTTCTGTTATGTCACCTTCACCTGAAAGAGAACTTCCTGCAATAATATAACCTCCGTCGCTGGTTTGCTGAATTGAATTAGCTGCTTCACCCATGCTTCCACCAAATGTCTTTTCCCAGCTTATTACAGGTATTTCGGCATATGTAGTAAAAATTACAGAGTCACCGTAAGCTGTCCCTTTACCATTTGTAGCATAGGCTCTCACGTAGTATATAGTGTTAGCTGACAATCCAACCAGCTGACTTTCAAAATCACCTGTTGATTCTCTGGGACCAAGAGATGTTTTATTTTCATTATCCTCAATTACCGGTGTTGTAGTTTCACTTGACCAGCAGTGTCCATGCTGAATTACTGATGATGCTCCTGTTCCGGGATTATTAAGGGTGCCGTTGACTTTAGCCCTTGATGTTGTAACCATTGTTACCGTCCCGGTTGTCACAACAGGATTACCTATTGACAGGGTTGAGAATGATAGCATCTTGTTGGCATAAATAATTTCCGTACCTTGTGTAATATAAGCCCTTACATAATAACTCTCTCCCGGCAAAAGACTGGTAAGGGTACTATTGTATGATCCTGTCGTGTTTACCGGTCCGTTTTCGGTTGTGTTTTCATTGCCTGCAAAAACAGATCCAGCATCGGTTGACCAGCAATGTCCATGCTGTTTAATACCTTCGCCTGGATCAATGATTGTTGCAAAAGCTATTGCAGTTGTATGTGATACATCTGTAATGCTGTCATTACTTATCAATATAATCCTTTCTTCTTCCTTTTTACATGAAAAGAAAAAAACTACTATTAAAAAAATGATATTGAATAATATTAGACTTTTACTGGTGTTCATTATGTAAATCCTTTGAATAATAACCGGAACTGTAGAATAATATTATAAAAATGAAATATTTGTTATAGAAGTTAACATTTTGCTTATCGAAATATACAAAAATCCTCTTAATAAATAAAAAAATTCAAAT
The DNA here is from genome assembly GCA_964495025.1 of uncultured Bacteroidales bacterium. Taxonomy (GTDB): domain Bacteria; phylum Bacteroidota; class Bacteroidia; order Bacteroidales; family UBA10428. Next base: position 1,179 of record CAZBUF010000052.1, read on the forward strand.
AAGTTCCAAATCACAATTTCTTAATTTAATAACCGGTTTGGAGCATTGAATTTTAGAACTTGGAATTTATTTGTTATTTGAGTTTTATGTTTTGTGATTTGTGATAAGAGGGAGCTGTCCCTTTTTTGAAGGAGGCTGTCCCCTGAAAGGGAGCTGTCCCCTTAAAAGTTCTCATATAATTTCACTATCCAATAGTCACGGTCTCCCTGATTCCCTGAAACATCACAATCATCAGACATAGAATATCCGGAAATTATATAACTTCCGTCAGTTGTTTGCTGGATGCAGCTAGGCCAATCAAAAGAAGTTCCTCCAAGTGATTTTTGCCATTCAATCTCCCCTGATAAAGTCAATTTCACTATCCAATAGTCATTAGCTCCCTGATTACCTGTAACATCACCATCATTTGAGTAAGATTCTCCGGCAATAATATAACCTCCGTTAGCGGCCTGCTGAACGGAAAAAGCCCTGTCCCATCCACTTCCTCCAAGTGATTTTTGCCAGTCAAGGTCACCTGCAGATGTTAATTTCACTATCCAGTAGTCCCAAATTCCGTGATGCCCTGTAATATCACCGTCATTAGATTCAGAATAGCCTGCAATAATATAACCCCCGTCGGTGGTTTGCTGAACGGAATAAGCTATATCTATAGTGCTGCCTCCAAGTGATTTTTGCCAGTCAATTACTCCTGCTGAAGTTAATTTTACTATCCAATAGTCATCGCTTCCGTTATTACCGGAAACATCTTTATCATTTGAGTTGGAATATCCGGCAATTATATAACCTCCGTCAGTGGTTTGCTGAATTGACATAGCATAATCACCGCCACTCCCTCCAAGTGATTTCTGCCAGTCAATTTCTCCTGCCGAAGTTAATTTCACTATCCAATAATCTTCACCTCCTTGATTTCCGGAAACATCACCGTCATTAGAGCAGGAATTTCCTGCAACTATATAACCACCGTCAGTGGTTTGCTGAATGGAATAAGCCAAATCTATACTACTTCCTCCAAATGACTTCCACCAGTCAATTTCTCCTGCTAAAGTTAATTTCACTATCCAATAATCTTCACCTCCGTGATTGCCATAAACATCACCATCATCAGAGTTAGAACTTCCTGCAATTATATAGCCTCCGTCAATAGTTTTCTGAATGGAATAAGCAAAATCATTACTACTTCCTCCAAATGACTTTTGCCATGCAAGTGCCCCTGTTGAATTTAATTTCACTATCCAATAGTCCGAATTACCCCGATTACCTGAAACATCACCGTCATTGGAATTAGAATATCCAGCAATTATATAACCTTCATCAGTGGTTTGCAGTATGTAATAAGCATAATCTGCATTTGTTCCTCCAAGTGGATTTTGCCAGCTTATAGTAATATATTTAGTAGTAAAAACCAGTTCATTTCCATAACCTGTTCCGGTACTGTTTGTTGCATATGCCCTGACATAGTAAGTGGTGTTAGTAGACAATTCTGTAATAATGCTGATAAATGAACCTGTACTGTTACCATCGGTTGTATGACTATCTGAAACTGTCGGATTTTCAGAGGTGCTCCAGCATACTCCACGGGCAGTCACTGTTGCCCCTCCGTTGGATGTAACATTTCCGCCGGTTTGTGCAGAAGTTTCTGTTATTGAACTAATAGTGCCTGTTACTACCGTTGGTAAATCAATGCTCGTTGTAAAACTGATTTGAACTCCATAAGCAGTACCAGCAATGTTTGTTGCATATGCCCTGATATAATAATCAGTGTTAGGAGACAATCCTTCAATATTACTTATAAATGAATCTGTTCCAATTCCATCAGTTGTATGCGGGTCTGAAAGATCAGGATTTTCAGAAGTGCTCCAGCATACTCCACGGGCAGTAACTGCTGCTCCTCCGTCATCAGAAATATCTCCGCCGCTTTGAGCTGATGTTCCTGTTATTGATGTAATATCGGATGTGTTAACTACAGGGAAATCAGCATTTGTAGTAAAATTTATTGTGTTACCGTAAGATGTTCCGGCATTATTTGTAGCATATGCTCTTACATAATAAAGTGTGTTTTTTGACAGACTAATCAGATAACTTTCAAAGTTACCTGTTGTATCCATTGAACCAAGAGTAGATTTACTATTTTCATTAATTGCTGGTGTTGCTGATTCACTTGACCAGCAATGGCCATGCTGAGTTACTGACGATGAACCTGCGCCAAGGTTATTCAGACTGGCACTGACTGTTGCACCGGATGTTGTAATATTTGAAACTGCTACGGTAGATACATCTGGAGAACCTAATGATAAAGTATGGAATGAAAGAACTTTATTCCCGTAAATAATTGTTGCACCTTTCAAAGCATAAGCCCTGACATAATAACCCGTATTAGGTGAAAGGCCGGTTAAAATACTACTGTATGATCCGGCAGTATTTACAGGTCCGTTTTCAGTTTTAGTTTCATTATCAATATTGATTGATTCAGCATTGATGGACCAGCAATGTCCATGTTGTTCAATACCTTCGCCCGGATCTATTATTGTTGCAGTGGCTTTGGCAGTTGTATATGAAATATCTGAGATACTGTCATTTCTCACTCTCATGATTCTCTCATCTTCTTTTTTGCATGAAAAGAAAGAAATTACCAGTGAAATGAGGATGCTGATCAATATCACATTTTTACAGGTATTCATTTTGAAATTGCTGCGATAATATAATGATAACGTAG
>CAZBUF010000053.1:0-3474 GCA_964495025.1 uncultured Bacteroidales bacterium
TGTGGTATCGGGAATCTTGAGATCGTACAACCCTTAATGTGCACCTATCATACTTATATGCTTGACAATAAGCTAATATTAAAAAAAACATGCTGGTTTGAAATGATATATAAAGGCAGTATTAAGCCAACACCTGAAGCAAAAGAAGGCATAACAGAGGCAAAATGGGTTACCAGGTCTGATCTGAAAAATGTTATTGATAATACCTATCCTTTAATTATTGATATACTCCGTTACGATAATCTTATCGGTTTATAAGTCGCCCCTTCCTTTCATTGTGCTAATCAACTTCGATTCAAAATTTTCAGATGGAGAAGGTGACGGTGAAATGAGTAATTCCCCATCCGGCCCTATCAGGAAATACGTTGGATAAGCCCTGATATCGTATTCTTTAAGAACCTGAGGCTGATTTCCGTAATAAAGAAATGTCCAGTTGTAATTATTTTTTGTAAGAAAATCAATGAATACTGCAGGGTCAGGTTCGACTATTATTGTAATAATTTCCAGCCTGTCTTTATGTCTTTCATATATACCATCAAGTATCTCAAACTCACCAAGACATGTATAGCTGTAGCTCATACAAAAGTTCAGATATACATACCTGCCCTTAAATTTGCTTAATGTAATAAGGTTATTTTCGGCGTCATACAATTCAAATGCCGGAGGGTCATATCCTGAAAGAAGCTTTGTTATTTTTGTTTTAACAGTATTTCCTATGAGCTTATTCTGTTGTATTTTTGTCTGTGACATCAATGTATCAAGGATGTTCAGCAATCCTTTACGCGAAAAATTATCATCATAAAATTCACTATATATCTCTTTAAGTATTACCAGTTCCAGAATTGTGTCATTGGAAAATACTTTATTTGCTGCCAGGGCATTTTTTAATTTAAGGTAGTTTTCTGAATTATTGATGGCATTGTATATCTCCTTCCCTTCGCCTGTTCTTGCTGATAACATAAAGTATTTATTATAGACCTGGTTAAAAAGTTCCATGTAGGCGGGATTGTTAAATAACACAGGTTTGTTCTTAAAATAATCCTCCTGTGTGGTCACAGCTTTTTTCTGCGACGACAGGAATTTAATTAACCCATACCTGTATTTCCTGTAATCATTAAAGAATGTGTTTGTTGAATTAACAAAAGGTTTCTCCATTCTTTCAATATCTGCATCTAATTCGGAAAAATCATCATTGCCAATAAAATTTAAAATATGTTTATTATAAAACGGAGTATATGCATCGTTGAATATCCTTATCAGAAAATTAAGGTCATCAGTACCAATATTGGCTATCCCCAGTTGTATCCTGGATTCTGTGAAATACGGGTTAAGCAGTTCTTCCGGTGTTCTATCGGCCCTTTCAGGAAGGATAATTTCATATTCCTTATCAGGTTTAACATATAAAAATGCTTTATAAACGCCTAAATGAGAAAATATAAATGTTATGTTATCTGTATTGAAAGATACTTTAAAATTACCGCTACTGTCAGCCATGCATCTGCCAATCTCTTGCTCTTCACTGGAAACCTGGTCGCAATAACTGTTAAATACAATTTCACGGTTTGCATATGATGGTGCGTTTCCGTAAATCACAACATTCTGTGATGTTGATACGGCAGAGACTGATAAAAAAAGGGATATGCACAGAATACAGGTAATTTTATTCATGTTGAACGGTTTATTCATTAATATTCAGGTTTTTCGGGAGGAAATAGCTTGCATCACCGCCATAGCGTATGATATCCCTGACAATTGTCGATTTAATAGGTGTATGCTGTGGCATAGTAAGCAAAAATACCGTTTCAATGTCAGGATACATGGCTTTATTTGTTTGTGCAATTGCCCGTTCATATTCAAAATCAGAGGATGTCCTTAAGCCTCTTAAAATATACCTGGCCTTGACCTTCCTGCAAAAATCAACTGTAAGTCCCCTGTAGGTTTTCACCTCCACCTTGTCATCGCCCCTAAATACATTATTGATCCATTTAACCCGCCTTTCCAAAGGAAAATATCCCTCTTTGTCCGTATTGTGTCCTATTGATATAATAATTTTATCAAATAAGGGGAATGCTCTTCTGACAACCGATTCGTGCCCAATAGTAAACGGGTCAAATGAGCCCGGGAAAATAGCAATCTTTTCCATATTTATAGTATTAAGTTCATCAATTACTTATCAAAGCTGAAATGCTTTTCAGATTTTCCCTGACCGGAACACTTGTTGCTGATAATTTATCGAACGATTGATGGCCGTGTGCGACAAGCAGGCATTTGCATCCGATAGCTTTGGCAACATCATAATCATGTGTTGTATCTCCAATAAGAACGGAAGTTTCCGGATGAATATTATTTCTTTTAATAAAGTCAACGGCAAACTCCAGTTTGCCGGCAGCATAATGGTCATTTATTCCTATTATATAGTCAAAATAATGTGAAATCCCTTTCTCCTGCAATGATCCCGACAAAGCACTTTTTTCCATCGCAGAAATAATGATCTGCACGTAATTGCGTTCTTTAAATTCCTTTAAAATATCAACAGTGTATTCAAACAGATCAGCATTGTTCAGTTCCCGGCAGTAACCATCAATAAATTCTACTGACAGGTTTTCAAATGAATCTTTATTAAAATCAAAGCCCAGCTTTTTATAGTATTCAACTACGGGAAACTGAAAAATATCCTGATATCTCGCTTTATTCAATGTTTTCAATCCGCGTTTGAGGAGAATATTATTCATTGTATCAATACAAATATTAACATCATTCAGCAAAGTTCCGTTCCAATCCCAGATTATTGTTGATTCGTTATTTAACATGTAAAAAGTACTTAATACAAAAGTATAAAACTACCGGGAGCGGGATTTTCTAAACACTAAAATACAGGGAGTACATCCTTTAATAAGTTCTGATATCCAGCCCTCCAAAAACCACATCCGCTTCAATATAAAGACAGGCGCCCCCGCTGTCAAAATTTTTACTGTTATAAACAGCCGTGCCAAAGGAAGTTGAATTTCCATCAGGCATCGTTGCACTTGCAAAAGCGGAGTTGGCTTTAATCCTTACCGGTGTTTCCTTACTTAGTTTAAGTACAGAACTGCCAAAAATAGTATGTATTTTTAACCTTACCGGCTTACCATCTTTGAAATCAATATCTCTGAAGTCGTATTCTGATTTGCCAAATACCACATTATATTCCGTCTTATTATCCGGGGGTGAAGTAAAGGTCCTTTCCCCGAATAATACATCGTCGCTCCGAGATTTGAAATTAAAGATACCTCTGTCACCCAAAAGAATTTTAATCCCCACAAGTATTAAAAATACGGCGATTATCACTCTGAAAAGATTAACATCAAATACAAGCCTGAATATTAAGCCTAAGCCGATTATTACAAATAGTATTCCCCAAAAAACACCTGGAGCCATTTTCATAATGATTAGTAAATAAAATTTATTAGTATAAAAATAGGAAAAATTTCTATT
>CAZBUF010000054.1:0-2486 GCA_964495025.1 uncultured Bacteroidales bacterium
TCATCAGAGTATATGATTTTATAAGTGCGTAGTAGTTGCCTGAAGAGCAGAATAATTCAGAAGACAAATATACAGTTATGCCTTCGTATCCTTTTTGATAGTGCTGAATGACTCCAGAAGATTCATAATTTTCTGAACCGAATATGGTTTTGTCAGCAACTGATCAAAGCCCACATCTTTATAATCATCAAAAAATATCTTTGGATTATGAGCAGTTAATGCTACTACCGGTATTTCGCTTTTCGGCGAGTCAAAAGATTCCCTGATATGTTTGGTTGCTTCAATCCCATTCATTACAGGCATTTCGATATCCATCAGCACTAAATCGATATCATCATGTTCCATCAATGTTTCAACCGCAATTTTTCCGTTTTCCGCCTCGAGGTGTGTATGTCCCAAATCCTCAATTATTTCGGATAACAGTAACCTGTTTGTAAAAATATCATCCGTTACTAAAACTTTCATGTTATTACGTATAAATTAATCAACCTAACTCACTAAGAGTTTTAACAATATTCATGCTATTAATTGAGACCTTTGCTCCTTCAAGATTTATTATTTTATCGTGCTTGAATTCTGCAAGTGTCCTGATAAAACTTTCTTTTGTTGTTCCTGCCAGTTCAGCCAATTCCCTTCTTGTAAACGGAAATTCAAATTCATTACTTTTAAATATCACTTGTGCAAAATATAAAATGACATCCGCTATACGTCCCGGCAGCTGCTTATGCGACTGGCTCATTAACCTGTTAAAAATAAACAAACCATTGTTGGAAAGCAGATTTATTATTCTGATCGAAAAATCCCCGTTGGTTCTTAATATTTTGTTAAATACATCTCTGTCAATGAAACAAATCTCCGCAGATTGAATTGCTGAAGCTGAATACTGATGAACATCCCCTCCAAATATTGACATCAATCCCAGGAAATTATCCTTCACTGCTATCTTCAGAACAATATACTTGTTATTTCTTCCCTCTTTATATATTTTAATCAGACCTGATTTTACGAACATTATATGCGAAGTCCGCGTGTTTTGTCTGAAAATAATCTCTTTCTTTTCGTAATTTACTATGTTGCTATGCTCCTTGATCTCTTCCTTTTCAGGTTCTGATAAACTATCTCCAAATGGACAATCACAGACAGAATCATTATTAATGTTTGTTGTCATAAATTACAAATAACAAATTTCTTTAATAAATATAATAAAAATAGTTGATTGAATAAAATAAATTTCTTGTTTAAATAAGATGATCTATATCATCTTTTTTTCTTGAAATCTGATTAACAGATATCTGCTCAACAAACTTATACACTTATTTGTTTAAAAATAAAGGAATGGTTATTCAATATTTTTACTTATTGTTAGTTTTATAAGTTAATTTTTATTACATTTAATTTGGATAATAGAAATTGTTGAAGGATGAAATTAAAGAAAGATTATAACATTCTGGTTGTTGATGATTCCACAACCAATGTAGTTTTACTTGAAGCTGTGTTTTATGACAGGGGGTATAAGATTGATACTGCTTTAAATGCAAAAGAAGCATTCTCAATTATTGAAAAAAAGCTACCTGACTTGATCTTGCTGGACCTTTTAATGCCAAGAGTCAGTGGATTTGATTTTCTTAAGCAACTGAGAGAAAATAAGAAAACCAAAGACACGCAGGTTATTGTGGTCACTGCTTCTACTGATGAGGAAAATTTTGATAAGATAATGAAGTTAGGTGCTGTGGATTATATTAAAAAACCGATTGATCTCAAGTATATTGTTGATAAGGTTGAATCAGTGCTGCAGAAAAAATTATAAATGCTTATCAATTATCAGATTCTTTATAAGACCCGATAACAAATTATGCTATTTTGTCATTCACCCTGTTAATCTTAATTTCATACTCAACTGATATTATTTTCACCGGACATAAAGCTGTTTCCCCTTATGCTGTTTGGCGAACAAGAGTAATACTGTGAAAATGAAAAGAATACTTATAGTAGATGATAACCTTATGATGAGACGGCTGATTAGAAATGTGTTCAGGGAGGATAATTATGTTATTATGGAAGCCAAGAATGGCATGGAAGGACTGAAATTAGCTGACAGAAAATCTTTTGATCTGGTGATAACAGACATTATTATGCCGGAAATGGAGGGAATTGAATTCATCATACAGCTTAAAAAAAACTTCCCTGACACAAAGATTATAGCCATATCAGGAGGTAAGCCCTACTATCTTTATGTAGCCAAAAAACTGGGTATTGATGCTGTTTTTACAAAACCACTAAACCATTCTGATTTTGTGAATACAGTAAAAAATATCATCTGATCTCCTGCCATAACATTTATATAACCGGAAGAATAAACAGCCGGCAATTATATTCAGATTATTTTACCGGATTGTTAACTTAAAAATATTGCATTAAAAAAATGTTATATTAAAAAATATTATTTATTTTTAGATAGAACTCTTTGAATTTTTTAAATTCCGGTA
>CAZBUF010000055.1:0-1657 GCA_964495025.1 uncultured Bacteroidales bacterium
AGGAATTGCCGAAATACCCTGAAGTAAGAAGAGATCTGGCCCTGCTGCTGGATGAATCGGTTACATATGAAGAAATTAAGAGGGTTGCACTAAAAACTGAAAAATACTATATTAAAAAAATAAATTTGTTTGACATCTACATCGGGGAAAAGATTGAAAAAGGGAAGAAATCGTATGCAATTAGTTTTATATTGCAGGATTTGAAAAGCACTCTTACGGATAAGCAGATTGATAAAATAATGAATAAGCTGTCAGATGCATTTATCAGGGAACTAAAGGCCAGGATACGTTGAAAGAACATAACCCTGCCGGACACCAGAGCCTGTATTAACATGTTTATATAATCTGAAAATCGATATAAAATGGCAAAAATAAAACTGATTAAAGGTGATATAACCAGACTTAAGGTTGATGTAATAGTAAATGCCGCAAACAATTCGTTAATGGGTGGCGGTGGCGTTGACGGGGCGATACATCTTGCTGCCGGCCCGGGATTGCTTGATGAATGCAAAAGATTAAACGGCTGCCTTACAGGGGAAGCTAAGATGACCAGCGGGTATAACCTGCTGGCAAAATTTGTGGTGCATACCGTAGGACCGGTATGGACGGGAGGCGCCAATAATGAGAAGGAACTTCTGGCAGGTTGCTACAAAAACAGCCTGTGGATCGCAGAGAATACAAAATCAAAAACAATAGCTTTTCCTAATATAAGCACAGGAGTATATAATTTTCCGAAAGATCTGGCTGCTGAAATCGCTATTAAGGAAGTTAAAGAATTTATAACCAAATGCAAGAAAATAAAAAAGATAATTTTCGTATGCTTTGACGAGGATAATTATCAGATATATAAGAAATTATTGTCCTGAATCATACTCAGTTTCATGGTTATCAACATGGCAGAAAAAAAAAATACCTTATTAGGATATTTTTCAGCAGCATTATTCTTACTGTACTTATCAGAATTTATAGTCAATGGTCAATGCTTTGATACTAATTTTAGCTTCCGGTCAGGCGAGAAAATAAGTTATCATGTAGTGTATAACTGGCATTTTATCTGGCTGAATGCGGGTTCGGTGGAGTTTGAAGTGAAAGAAGCCGGATTTATGAACCGTGATGTTTATCATCTTGATTCCTACGGATCAACTTTTAAAGGATATGACCTGTTTTTTAAGGTCAGGGACCATTTTCAATCTTACCTTGATATGAAAACTTTAAAACCCCTGTGGTTTAAAAGAAATACATATGAAGGAGGATATGCTGTTAACAATCAGTATATTTTTGATCATAAGAACGGACGGATATTTTCTTTTACTGAGAATTCATACAAGCCGTTTATGCGTGATACCCTTGAATTGCCGCTTTGTACCTTTGATGTTATAAGCCTTGTTTATTATTCCAGGAACCTTGATTTTAACGGCCTTGATGTTAATGATACAATCCCTGTATCTGTTATTATTGATAATGAATTATTTGACCTTTATATAAGATATCTTGGCAAGGAAATATTGACAACAAAAGAAGGCGACAAATATCACTGTATCAAATTTTCCGCATTGCTTGTTGAGGGGACAATATTCAGGGGAGGGGAGGATCTTATTGTATGGATCACGGATGACAGGAACAGGATACCGGTTCTTATTGAAGCAAAGATACTTGT
>CAZBUF010000056.1:0-8699 GCA_964495025.1 uncultured Bacteroidales bacterium
CAGGAAAAGTTCAACGCTATCGCAATTGGTATATACAATCACAGGAATAACCTGGCCTTCATGACCTTTCCAGTTCCAGTGAGGAAAAATATGGATCATAGGTTTGCTTGTCCATTGACTTTGATAAAAGTAATAACCGTCTTTAGGAAAGCCGCTAAGATCAATTACACCCGAACCGGAATTTTTATTTGGCCAGAAGGCTTCACCAAGATAATCAATGCCTGTCCACATGAAATCACCTATAACATGGTCATATGTTGAAGTAAATCTCCATAATTTTTCAGCACGGATCATGCCCGTTCTGTAATCTCTTGAAAAGCCCGGCCACGCAGTTGATTTATCTTCGAACAGAGTATATTTGCCACGGACACCGGGAATAGATACATTTTCAGTGCCTATCATTTTCCGGTCGGGATGCTCATGCCTGTCAATGCTATAGTATAATTCCCGGCGTTCATGCCAGCGGTCGACGTAATTATATCCCACAATATCCTGCATTTCAAGAAAAGCAGGTTTAGCTGCGCCGTCATCGGCAACAATCTTATCATTACCCACTGTAACGGGCCTGGCCGGATCCTCACTATGGAAGATCTCTATCAGCTCCCGCAGCACTTCCTGCCCCCTTTCGGTTGCCTGTTCATGAACTTCATTGCCTGCGCTCCATAGTACTACAGATGGATGGTTGCGGTCGCGGTGAATCATGGAAACCAGATCTGATTTTGCATATGCCATAAAATATTTATGGTACCCGTGTTCTATCTGGCCTTTCGGAGCTTCCCATTCATCAAATGCTTCATCCATCACCAGGAATCCCATTTCATCACAGAGATCAAGGAATTCGGACGCCGGGGGATTATGCGACGTCCGGATGGCATTGCAGCCCATTTCTTTCAGCAGCAGCAGCCGCCTTCTCCATGCCTGTTCCGGAACTGCAGCACCAAGACATCCGGCATCGTGATGCAGGCAAACGCCATTCATTTTTACATGCTTTCCGTTCAGAAGAAATCCTTTGTCTTTATTATACTCAATTTTACGAATACCAAAAGGTGTAATAAAATTGTCATAAACTTTTATTCCCTCCGATATGGAAGAATGCAGGGTATATAATGAAGGTGCAGCCACCGACCACAGTGAAGGAGAAGCTACCTTCACTGTTTGCTCTATGTCTGTACTGCTTGATGGCGCAAGCGAAACAGGTGTTTCAATAGCTGCCGTTTCTTTACCGGGGCCATTTTTAATGACCGATCGCAATACGATATTTTTTGTGACAGGGAGCTTGTTTTCAATTGAAGTGCGTACCATAATTGTTGCAGATGTTGAATCGACGGCAGATGTTGTTATATAAGTCCCCCATTGACTTATATGTACCGGGCCGGTAATATTCAGCCATACATGGCGATAAATACCGGAACCGGAATACCAGCGACTGTTAGGCTGAATTGAGTTATCAACCTTTACAGCTATAATATTCTCCCCTTTTTTAATATACGGGGTGAGATCGTAGAAAAAGGCTGTATAACCATAGGGATGTTTACCTAAATATTGCCCGTTGATCCAGACTTCGCTGTTCATATAAACACCGTCAAATTCAATCCGGAAGTGTTGTTCTTTCTGTATTTTTGACAGGCTGAAATGTTTACGGTACCATCCAATACCCGCAGGAAGATAACCGCCGCTGCCTTTTGTCGGTGCGTCTTCCTTAAATTCACCTTCAATACTCCAGTCGTGGGGAAGATTAATTGTTCGCCATTGGGTGTCGTCAAAATCCTGTTTTTCAGCATCTTTAACATCCGATTGTATAAACTTCCAGCTATAATCCATTAGCAAACGTTGCCGGGCTGCCGGGGTGGCAGTCCGGACATTTGCAGTAAGCATCTGTATTAATACCAGGCTGAGGATGATTGAGTATTTTTTCATAATTAAATATGATGGATTTAATGGTTAGGTTTATAAAAAGCTAATTTTTAATATACCATATTATGCCGACCTTATGTGTTAGCATTAATAGCTGAACTTGTCATTCCTTAGCAAGGCGCCATTTCTGACCTCTTTCCATAAGATCAACCTTTTCCTGCGCATTTTTAAAAAACGGAAAGGATAGGTCATCCTTCCGTCAGGGTCGGATGTTGGTTTATTTTGTACATGCATATGCAGATGGGGATGTGTGCTGTTACCTGAATTTCCGACATTACCTAGAAGCGTGCCGGCTTTGACATACTGACCCTGCTCAACTGTGATACTTCTTTTTATTAAGTGGCCAAAGTAGATATATTTTCCGTTTCCAATATCCATGATGATATAGTTTCCGCCCGGATGATCTGTGTCAGTATTTCCCATAAGATCACTTTGCATACTGTCAACCACCTGGGTGATCTTTCCATCTACAGGGGCATAAATTGCTTCATTGTAGGAATAAAAATCTGTAACAGCTTTTTCTTTGCCCTTGAACAGCCTGCCATCCCGCCCAAGCTTTAAAATATCTATTGCATACCGATTGGTTATGTGACCGTTTGTGATTTCGCTGGCGCCGGCCTGGCCGGCCAACCATAACCCCCGAACAGGCAGATCAAGTATTACACATTCTTTTTCTGCCGGGTATGGCAGTGACCTTGGGATAAGCGGAAACAAATATGCAGCGCCAATAATACATACGATGACTGTAAAGAAGAACACGATACGTCTGAATATGGAACCATTTAGTAATTTTTCTGAAATTGTATTGCACAGAAAAATCTCCAGTAGAGCCCAGGTAAAAAAGATGATAATAAAAAGTGTCTTTGCATAAACTCTAATCACTGCTGAAGGCATCGAAACAATAAAAATGAAGTAAATAACACCGGAGGTAATTAGAAGCAGTGATATTGCCATGATTAATTTGCCTGCCTTGTTCAGTATGCTGACATTTTTATTCCAGATAAGCACTCTGGCGTTTTTTTTAAAGTAAATATTCCTTATGCGGGCAATAATTAATATCAGAAATATTGCACTAAGCACTAAGCATGCAGCAGTTAAGATAATTTCAAATTGTTTAAACATGATTTCCTCAGTTTTTATAATTTATTCATTTCTAATGATTTACTCATGCTGCATCTGGCATATAAGCCAAATAAAAGTAACTTTATTCTACAATATATGCAAATAGAGTGCAGTTTGCATCTAAGGTATTTGTTCATTCTGTTTCAAAAATCTATCAAACCATGATATTATCTCTTTATCAACGTCTTCTTTAAATTCAGTAATTGCGTGACCTGCTCCTTCATATATTTTCAGGCGGTATGGTATATTTCTTTTTTCAAATTCAAGTGCCAGTTTCAGGGAATTATCCGGCTTAACTCTCCAGTCTGCACTACCATGAAGCATTAATATCGGCACATTTACGGGAAACTTATCTACCCAAAATATGGCTGATCTGCTTTTAAGTTCTGCCTCTTTATTATTCCGGTAATCTGGTATAAGTTTAGAATTTACTTTTCTTTCCAGTTTTGGCCGATCAATAATTGTATTGTCCGAAGAGGCGCCAACAACTACTGCAGCCTTAATTTGATCAGTTCTGGTTAAAGCCTGATATGTCATCATTCCACCACGGCTCCAGCCATACATGCCAATTCTACTTGAATCTGCTTCAGGTATTTCCTTTACAACAGCAATTAAATTAATCACATCATTAACATCTTTTCCTCCCACTTCATCTTTACCTTCACTCTCTCCACCCCCCCTGTAGTTGCAACCTATGACCACATATCCTTCATTCGCTAATCCGGAGAAGTTATCTGTAACCGAATATTTTGCTTTTCCCTTAAATAGTTGTAAAGCATAAAAATCCCTGTTCCCTCCCCTGTTAAATATTATAACAGGGTGTTTGCCTTCTTTCTTTGGAATAGCAGCATAGGATTCTATCTTTAAACCATCACTCAGATAAATGATTTTATACATATCCACATTTGCCAAAAAATGATATTCATCGATAAATTCAATTCTGTCATTATTCGAATACAACTCCGGATAATCTTTCCAGTTGATTTTAGTTTTTTCAACGATAACAGATTCCTGAGCCTGAATTGAAATCAAATTAAAAGATATGATTAGTATTATTAGTATTCTCATTTTGAAGGTGATTTAAAAATTAGCTAAAAAAACAAATATATGTCCAATTGCTTATATCAAAATTATAATGCATTTGTTTCTTCTCTGTAACAATTTGCTCTGACTATGATATATACAAGATGTATATACATGGCTCTTTCTTTTATATCAAGTCAGAAGAAAGCGGTAATTCCGGTATTTCGCCGGGACAAAAGAGCCTTTAGCTCATGAACCATAAACCGGCATTGAACTAATTAACAATCAGTTCTTTTTCTGTGCATTCAGCTCCGCGATCTTCACAATGGTTTCAACTGCCTTTTCCATAGATCTTACAGGGATATATTCATACCTGCTGTGAAAATTGTGGCCGCCGGCAAAAATATTAGGGCAGGGCAAACCCATATACGATAGTTTTGATCCGTCAGTACCCCCTCTTATGGGAACAATCTTTGGAGTAATCCCAATAGCTTCCATGGCTCTGATGGCTAATTTGACAATATGGAAATTTGCCTCGATCACCTCACGCATATTATAGTACTGATCCACCATGGTTATTTGCACCGTGCCCGGTCCGTACCTCAGATTTAAATGATCGACGATCTTTATCAGCAGGTCTTTTTTCTTTTCAAATATTTTACGGTCGTGGTCACGGATAATATAATCCACTGATGTGCTGCCAACTGACCCTTTAATATTTGTAAGATGGTAAAAGCCCTCATAGCCGGCAGTATGGGCAGGACTTTCGTGGCTGGGCAGCATGCCGTTCAGCTCCATGGCAATCAACATGGAATTTTTCATCTTATCCTTTGCCGATCCGGGATGGACCTCAAGGCCCTTGATTGTTATCTTTGCACGGGCAGCATTGAAATTCTCATATTCTATTTCTCCTATAGGCCCCCCATCCAGCGTATATGCGAAATCAGCACTGAACTTCTTTACATCAAATTTGTCGGCACCGCACCCTATCTCTTCATCAGGAGTGAAGGCTATCTTTATTTCTCCATGCTTTATTTCAGGATGTTCTGTTAAATACTCTATGGCAGTGACTATCTCGGCAATGCCTGCTTTATCATCAGCCCCCAGCAGAGTAGTGCCGTCAGAGGTGATTATCGACTGGCCGATATAGTTATTAAGGGCAGGAAATTCCCGGGAGGATAAAATGATGTTTTCTTTTTTATCCAGAATGATATTTTTTCCGAAATACTGGTCCGTTATCCGGGGATTAACATTTTTGGCGGAAACATCAGGTGAAGTGTCCATATGTGCCACGAAACCGATCACAGGAACCTTATCTTCAATATTTGCCGGCAATGTTGCCATGACATAACCGTTTTTATCCACAGCTGAATCTGACAAACCCAGATCCTTCAGCTCTTCAGCAAGAATTTTTGCCAGCTCAAGCTGATTTTTGGTCGAGGGGCAGGATTTTACTGTTTCATCAGAATGAGTATCTATACTTACATACTTTAAAAATCTTTCAACCAGCTTTCCCATGATGTCTGTTTTTCTTAATTAATTGTTATGTTAAAATACAAAAAAATTCATTACCGGCTTAAAAAGAATTCGACCATATTTATTTGATCATGATCAAATCATAACACTCATAAAAGAATATCTTTATTAATTTTATAACTTATTGGTACAATAAAATGCTGTGTATAACCAGTGAGTATGAAGATACGTATTTTAATCTTGCTGCTGAAGAATATTTTTTCAGGGAGCGCGATGATGATATTTTTATGCTCTGGAGCAGCGAACCGGCCGTTATCACGGGAAAACATCAGAATACACTTGCCGAGATAAATTTTAAATTCATAAAGGATAACAATATAAGGGTTGCAAGGAGGCTGTCAGGAGGGGGGGCCGTATACCATGATCCGGGGAACATAAACTTCACCTTTATCAGAAACGGGGAGCCTGGGAAACTTATTAACTTTCAAAGGTTTACTGAACCTGTAATAAATGTGCTTCACAGCTTGTCAGTGAGTGCTGAATTCGGGGGAAAGAATGATATTCTTATTAACGGGAAAAAGATTTCAGGTAATGCCGGGCACATATACAGGAACAGGGTTTTGCACCACGGGACCCTCCTGTTTGATTCAAACCTGGATAACCTTTATGAATCATTGAAAGCAGTGCCCGGCCGGTACACAGATAAAGCGGTTAAATCAATAAGGAGCAAAGTAACCAATATAAGCCGTTTCATTGACAGCAGTATTGATATCACTGAATTCAGGGGATTGCTAATGAAGTATATACTTGATAACAACGATAACGCGAAGATACACCTGTTAAGCGATAAAGAAAAGGCAGGGATACAGTTACTCGCAGAAAAAAAATACTCAACCTGGGAATGGATCTATGGCTATTCACCGAAATATTCACTGGAAGGTATATTTAATACCGGTGAGCAGGAAATATTATTCAGGCTATTTGTAGAAAATGGCATTATTATGGAAAGCGGGTTTAGTAGTGTGGATTTTAATAACACGAAATTGGCACAGC
The DNA here is from genome assembly GCA_964495025.1 of uncultured Bacteroidales bacterium. Taxonomy (GTDB): domain Bacteria; phylum Bacteroidota; class Bacteroidia; order Bacteroidales; family UBA10428. Next base: position 6,589 of record CAZBUF010000056.1, read on the forward strand.
TGTCGGGCTTTTTCAGAGGCATGGCTCACAGGGAGACAGATTTAAAGGGAAAGGCTGACCGCATATCTGACCTGTTGTTGATCAATGAAGCCGGGGCATGTGATTTTGTGGATTCTTTATTTTAAAGTAAAAAGGCTGTCCTAATTAGCCTCTCCATTATTATATATTGAAATTAGAGAGCGGCTCCTTTTTTCAGGGATTTTTGCCTTTGTTCAGCCTCTTCTTCCTCATTCAGAGGATCAGGGCCATATACTATCCCCTTAATGTAATATCCTGGAAATTCCCCGTATCCGCCTGTTTTCTGCTTATGGGTCACAAGTATCATCGTGCCCTTGTTATACGCAGCCTTTTTCTTCAGCTTAATTATCGCATTCTTCTTGGCTGCTTTCGGACTTCTGTCACTTGCAGACGATTTGGCCTCAATGGTCGCTCTTTTATAAAGATCGGCAACTTCTTTTTTATTTTCTGTTAACCATACAGCCTCCCACTGGTATTCGTCGATCATTTCAATCAAAGGCTTGTTATATTCTTCAATCCTGCCGTTCTTATAAATAATTTTTTGAATTTGTTTTCTCTCAATTGTATATACCTCATTAAGGCCAGGATAAATAAAACTTACATAAGTAGTAGTAACTTTGGTAACATCAACAAGCAGAACGGTTCCTCCAAGCTTAAAAATAGTATCTGTTGATGCAGCTTTTTTGTTATAGCTTTGACTGTAAATAAAAAGACTAATGCAGCTTAGAATTATAATAAATGCAAGTTTTTTCATAGCCCTGGTTTATTTACAAATTTAATTATTTAATATGAGAGTTTTGTTAAATAAAAAATGCCTGATAAGAATTTTGAATTATATACGGCCAAATGTACTGGAGGTTTATAAACTTACCAATTTTTTTTTGCTTTTTTTATAAAATGAATAAATTCATGGATTAATAAAGGGCCATATCCGGACTATAAAGTTAATTTTAGGGCAGCTTAAAATTTAAACGGATGCAATTAAAGATTATTTCTTTAATAATCTGGATTATTTCAGTATTGACAATAACAGTCATATTGCCTTTATACCTGGCATTATGGGCAATAACTGTGTTGTTTGACAGAAAGCTTAAAATTGTTCATTTTGCTGTTTCCTACTGGGCTTCAATATATACAATATTAAATCCGTTCTGGCATATTTCCATAGAAAACAGGGACAAGTTCAGGAAGGGCAGGACTTATGTAATAATCTCAAATCACCAGTCGCTGCTCGACATACTTCTGCTTTTCCGGCTTTTCAGACATTTTAAATGGGTTTCAAAAATTGAGAACTTCAGGATACCTGTTGTAGGCTGGATAATGACAATGAACAATTATATAAAAATAAGGAGGGGAGATAAGAAGAGTATTTTAAAAATGATGCATACCTGCAGGAAAATCCTTGGATCAGGGATTTCGATATTGATGTTTCCTGAAGGCACAAGGTCAGAGGACGGGAATATCGGTAAATTCAAGGAAGGGGCATTTAACCTGGCACTGGAAACAGGGACTGATATTCTGCCAATAATAATTGACGGCGCTTTGCAGGCAATTCCAAAAAAAGGGCTTTTGCTTAGTAAAAAACAAACAATAAGGATAAGGATCCTTGACGAGATCCCTGCCACGGAATATATAAATTCAGGCGTTAGTGAAATACGAAACAGGGCATATGGTATTATGAATGATGAACTATGCAGATTAAGGGAAAGCAAGTGAGGGAAGCAGCAGCTATTCTTCAACCGACATTTTTACATAATCGATCATTAAGGGAATATCAAAGGGGTTTATCCCGTGTTTTTCAAGATACCTGCTGTCTTCTTCAAATACTTTTGTGAACCATTGATAATCGAGATGTGATTTTTTTATGCTTAAGATATATTTTTCAATAGCTGTCTTTTTATTACCCATACACCATTCCACGTGTCCAAGGTTCATAAAGTCATTCTTATTTTCATCAACAGGAATTATCTTCTCAAAATATTTCTTTGCAGCATCAAACTTTCCAAGTACAAATGAACACCACGCTATTGGTCTCTGAATCTTGTTGTTATCCGGGGAAAGGTATTCAACTTTAAAGTAATATTTCAGGGCTG
>CAZBUF010000057.1:0-2363 GCA_964495025.1 uncultured Bacteroidales bacterium
GAGATGCAGAGCAACATACTGCAGAACAATAGGGCAGATAATTCTCGTCACGCGAACCTGCACACTGCGAAAATGCTATTGATCCCGGGATTTTCCCGTCGCCGGGCCTCAGCAATTCGCCATTATAGGGTCCGTTCACTGACAATAACCTTTCCAGTTCAACATTAGAAACCACATTCTCATATTTACGGTAATTTAAATTCTCAACTTTTTCTATATCATATGGCTTCCATCCCGTTGCAATTATTACTGATGAAACTCTTAATTCCGATATTTCTTCTCCGGCAGTTAAATCAATAGCTTCAAAACTGCAAACATCTTTGCATTTGCTGCAGTTCTCTTTGCGGCAATAATTATCATCAATACTATATTTATAGGGGTAAGCCATCTCATGAGGAAGATATATTGCTTTTGTATTATCAAAGCCATAATTAAACTCATTCGGCCTTTCTTCAGGACATACATCAATACATTCGCCACAAGCAGTACAATTTGAATTTACATATAAAGGATCACTTTTTAACCTTATGATAAAATCACCCTTTGATCCTTCAATATTCTCAACTGTTGTTGATGTAATAACTCTTATGTTTGGATTCTGCCTGATCCTTCTGAAATTGATCTCGAGGCCACAAACGGGAGGGCATAACTTGGGGAAGTAATTATTCATTTTTATGACATTTCCCCCGAGGTATGGCAATTTCTCCACTAATATAACATGTCCGCCTGTCTCTGCAATTTCAACAGCAGCTGTTATTCCGCTAATTCCACCACCTATAATCAGTATGGGTTTATCAGTCATCAATTATTCACCTTTTTCAATATATATTTGCTATATACAGGTATCAAGCAAGATCAATTATTTCTCTTTTCATCATTTCCCATTTTCCTGTTAAGGGATTCCATCTGCAGTTCACAAAGCATTCCCATTCCTTTTTCAATTCGGGGAAATCCGTTCTGAAATAATATCCCGGCCATCTTGTTTCTTCCCTGAAAAGAACCGACCTTATATGTGCTTCTGCCTGCCATAACCTGTGTATATTCTCCCAGCAGCGCATTAATTCATTCAGGTCTGAAGCTGCAAGTTTTACTGAATCTTCCTTCAGGTACTTTAGATATTCAAACCCTTTATCCAGAAGGGCCGCAGATGTTTTAAATCCTGCCGATGTTCCACCGGCATACTCGTCCATTATCTTCTGCAGGCGGAACATAAACATCTTTGGTTTAATAAAATTCGGGTTGACATCCGGATCATTGGCATAGTCTTTATATTTATCAAAAATATTCAGAGGCTGTAAAACTGTATCTTTCAGATCACGGATCTTATCCTTATCGATATAAGGCATATTTTCATTATCAGCACAAAATGCTATTGCAGCCTTGGCGGCGATCCTTCCTTCAGTAAAAGAGCCTGATGAAAACTTATGGCTTGATGCTCCCGAAGCATCCCCTGCTGCGAACAAACCCCTGACGGTCGTCATATTAGGGTAACCCCAGAAATACTCACCAGGTGCCAGGTCTTCCGCTCCGCTGATCCATGCCCCTGATGCACCTGAATGGGAACTTATAAAATACGGCTCACAAGCTGCAATTTCTGATGATTGTTTTTCAGGCATCACATTATTTGATGCCCACAATAATGCCTGGCTCACGGTCATATCCAGAAAATCCTCCCATGCTTCCGACTCCAGCTCTTTCATCTTTGTTTTCGCTTCCTTTGTATCAGCAATTTTACTTGCCAGGTCTTTAATTGCTTCATCCGTTCTCATATATATCGGCCCTTTCCCATTTTCAACCTCAAGCATCATCAGGTAATTTCTAAGGTTGGCAGGTGTTGGTGTCCCTGTTCCATAAGGTGCCCATTTCTTCAAAACCGAAGCATGTTTCTTCATATAATCCTCACCGGACGCATTTGTGGCCTTCGACTTAAATAGCAGGAACCATGCTCCAACCGGACCATAAGCATCTTTAAACCTTACAGGAATAAACCTTACTTCCTGGCATGTCATCTCCGCCCCGGCTCTAAGTGTAAAGTATGCACTCGAACCTGAATTGAAAGGCGGATACCACGAACGGCCCAAACCCTCACCTACTGACCGGGGCCTGAAAACATGCACGGCACCACCCATAGCTGCCAGCACTGCCTTAGCTTTAAAAATATAAAACTTATTATCACGTAAGCTGAAACCCGCAGCGCCCACACAACGATCCTCAACGATCACAGGCTCCGTGATAAATATCCTTTCATAGTATTCCCCGTTTTCACCAAGTTCATGTAATGCTTTTTTTGCAGCTTCAGCAACAATATTCTTATATGATTCACCGTGAATCATTATCTGCCAGCGGCCTTCATTAATATAATT
>CAZBUF010000058.1:0-3899 GCA_964495025.1 uncultured Bacteroidales bacterium
AACGCAAGCACTTCATTGATATAATAATGGAGGGAGGGCAGCATCTGCTTCAGATAGTCAATGACATTATCGATATTTCCAAAATTGAAGCACAACAAATAGAAATCAACGAATCCGTAACCTGTATTAATGATCTGCTTATCGAACTATTTGCTTTTTATGAACCCATTGCCAGAAAAAACGCTATTAATCTTTATTATCAAAAAAACCTTGTTGACGCACAGTCAAAAGTTTACACCGATGGCGTCAAATTAAAGCAGATCATTCAGAATCTGTTAAGTAATGCCGAAAAATTTACACATAAAGGCTATATAAAATTCGGATACATATTAAAAGACAATTACCTTGAATTTTTTATTGAAGATACGGGAATAGGAATTGCTCCGAAATTGCATAAGCATATTTTCGAACGTTTCAGGCAGGGAGACAGCAATCTTTACAGAGAATATGGCGGAACGGGGCTGGGTTTATCTATTGCCAAAGCATATGTTCAGATCATGGGTGGTAAAATATGGCTGACCTCAAAACCCGGCAGAGGGACAAAATTCTTTTTTACAATTCCCTATAAGCCTGCTAAAGATAAGAAGAAACCTAAGGGTAGCAATAAATTAAAGTCTTATGTTGAATTAGAAAGTATTAAGGTCCTTATCGTTGAGGACGACGATGTAAATCTCCTTTACCTCAAGGAAGTCCTGGCAACTATTAAGGCTGATGTATTTCATGCAGAAAACGGTAATGAAGCCATAGAAATTTGCAGTAATCATCCGGAGATTAACATTGTGCTCATGGATATAAAACTACCCGACATGAACGGTTATGATGTAACAAAAACTATTAAGCAATGTAATCCTGACATGCCGGTTATTGCCCAAACAGCATACGCACTGGAAGGTGACAGGGATAAGGCACTGGAATGCGGTTGTGATGAATATATTGCCAAACCAATAAAACGGGACGAGCTCATTGAGCTTATATTTAAATACAGAAAGAAATAATGCTGTGCCTGCAAATACCTGATCAGGAAACATCATAATTAATAACTACAATCTCATCAATTATTCCACGCTTTGAAGCTTTGGAATTTATTAATCTGCGTGCAGGTATTCTGAAAATATTAAATTCTGAATACAGATTATCAAAAAAATTGTCTCCGGGATCAATATTTTTGGGATCAGAATTGCTTAACATAACTTTTACGCCATTTTTATGAAGTTCCCTGATAATACCTGCAAGTTGAATTTGTTCATTTTCGCTGAATTCACAGTTCGTATATGAAGTAAAATTCGATGTTGCGCTAATAGGCCTGTAAGGAGGATCAAAATACACAAATGAATTATTCCCGTTGATCTTTAAACTTCTGAAATCAGCCTTCCTGATATCAGCTATACTTAAAAGCTCCGATACTTTTTTAAGATTATCTTCATCAAAAATAGCAGGATTTCGATAATCACCTGCCGGAGCATTAAACCCGCCTGCGGAATTCATCCGGAACAACCCGTTATAACAGGTTTTATTCAGAAAAATCATCTGAGCTGCCCTTATTATCCAGCTTTCGGAATAATGATTAAAATCAATATCGATTTTTTGATTATTAAACTTATCTCTTATTTCATAGAAATACCTTTTTCTTCTTTCCTTATCAAGAAACAAATATTCTTTTGAATAACTGTCAAGGATATCCATGGCTTTATAAACATCATTCTGAATTACCCTGTAAGCAAGAATAAGTTCATCGTTTATGTCATACAGGCAGGCTTTATTTATACTGTACTTCCGGGCAATATAAAAAAAAACAGCGCCCCCTCCGACAAAAGGCTCATAGTATGTTTTTATTTTACCTGCTTTCAGCTCATCCGGATATAAGTCCTGAAATCTTTCAATTAGCTGGCTCTTGCCTCCCGCCCATTTAAGGAAGGGCTTTGCTGATGTGTTCTTATCTGACGGCATAATTTCAAAAGTATAATAAAAACACTGCATTTATTGTTATGCCATAAAATATTTAGGCAAATAATTCTGTTGAAAAGAAATATTTATTAACTTGACTTCCTTAAAATTCTGCAAATTTTTATTACAGGTAAGTAAGTATTTATTGTTATACTGTTCTATTATAAACCGTTAAAAATAAATAGTCTTCATAGAAACATCAGTAAATGGTCGTTATAAAAAATTAACTTAAATATTGGAACATGAAAAAATTTACATTTTTTTTAATTATTCTGTTTTTTGCCGGGTTTACCGGCAGTTATGCCACCAGGCATTATGTAACCTGGGTTGCATCCGGCGCTAATGATGGTACCAGCTGGGATGATGCTTTTGAAAGTCTGCAATTAGCAATCGGTACATCTGTATCAGGGGATACCATATTTGTTGCTACGGGATTATATCCCTGTTCAACAGGTAGCAGATATGATTATTTTGAGCTCAGGCAGGGTGTTGTTATCCTGGGTTCGTTTGCAGGTGATGAAGATCCAATAGATCAAAGCGTTATTAATAACAGGGATTTTGAAAATAACGGGTCACTGTTATTTGGCGATCTGTTTATGGATGATGACCTTGGAGGAAGCAATGAGGAAAACGCATATCATGTTGTTGCTGCGGAAGGTACCCTGGCAAATCCTATAGACGCCTCAACAGTGCTTGACGGCTTCTATATATATGGAGGTAACGCAACCGGTGATATTGAAGGCACTTCCCGCGGGGGAGGGGTTTATCTGTCAGCTACAGGCGGAGGCACCTGTAACCCTGTTTTAAGCAGGCTGATAATTTTTGGAAATTATGCCAGGTATGGCGGGGGAATGATGTTATTCGCAGATACTGAAAGTGAATGCAGTCCCTCACTTGACAGCATATTATTCAGGTTAAATCATGCAGATGGCGGAGGAGGATTATTTTGCATGGCATCTGGCGGTGTTTGTAGCCCGGAGTTAAATATTGTTGATTTTAATTATAATACCTTATCCGGGAATTACCCGGGTAAAGGAGCCGCTATGTTCAATTATGCCGAGAATACAACATCTGCCGGAGAGTGCAGTCCTGTTGTCAGAATATCTGAGATATCACATCATGAAGGAGATGTTGACGGCGGTGCTGTTTTTAATCTTGCAGGCGGCATAAATGAAGGTACATGTAATCCCGAATTCATTAATATGAGCTTTTACAAAAATGGCACATATGGCATTATAAATAAATTGAAAAGCGGATCATGTATCCCTCAATTAACTAATGTTATTCTATGGAATGAAAGCATGATAAATACGGGTGGCGCCTTGCCTTATATAAAATTCAGCCTTATTGAGGGATCAAATGGCTCAGGCCCGGGATGGGACGCTAATCTGGGTGTTGACGGAACAGGTAATATTGATGATGACCCGTTATGGGCTGATCCTGATGGCAGAAATTTCAGACTTCTGGCAGGATCTCCGGCATTAGGCAACGGCGACGGTATTGAAGGAGTTAACATAGGCAGTTACCAGGGAACAGCAGCAGCTGAACCTGCAAAAATCATAATTATAGGCTCTTTATATGATTTCGGCCATGTTGAACTTGGAAAATCGTCTGCAGAACAAAGTTATGCCGTAAAAGGTGCAAATCTGACAGAAGATATTGAGATCGACGCCCCCGAAGGTTTTGCCGTAACTACTACAAGCGGAGATTATTCAGGCGATACCACTGAGGTGATCCTGGTTCAAAGCGGCGGGATAGTCGACTCCACAAGGATATATGTAAGGTTCTCGCCAACAATAGCAAAAACCTATTCAAGCGTTATGGCTCATGTTAGTGATGGCGCAGCAGATAAATTTATTGTTGTTAAAGGAACCTGTTACGAAGATCCTGTTATCTCAGTAACAGGGGTCCTTGAAGACTTTGATTCGGTGTTGGTTAATGAATACTCTGCTGAA
>CAZBUF010000059.1:0-3674 GCA_964495025.1 uncultured Bacteroidales bacterium
TATAAATTGAATAAAAATATTTAAAGGTATTAAAATGTTAAACAGCACTTTTTTTATTTTTATATATTCAATCCTGAATTAATTATCATGAATTCTGAAATTCTGTCCGATAAAGAATACAGCAGATATGCATCCCAGATAGACCTTCCCTCTGTAGGCATTGAAGGGCAGGAAAAATTAAAAATGGCGAAAGTCATTGTAATAGGTGCGGGAAGCAAAGGAACTACTGTAATGCAAAATCTGGCTGCCTCAGGTATAGGGGAAATAGGTATTTCAGATAATTATATTATTAACGACAAGAGCCTTTCAAAACAAAGATTGTACGGGGATAGAGATATCGGAAAACATAAAGCAATAGTATCCGCGCAAAAATTGGCAGGGATCAATAAATTGGTCCGGTATGAATTATTTAACATTTGTATTGATAAAAGCAATATACTCGATATTTGTGCCAGATATTCCGTAATAGTTGATGCAACTGATAATTTCCCTATAAAATACCTGATAAATGATGCTGCCGTCATTCTTCATAAACCACTGGTTTTTGGTCATGTTAGTAATTCATCCGGCATGGTTTCGGTTTTTAACCATAACGATGGCCCCTCATTAAGATGCCTGTTCCCTGAAATTCCATCGGAAAATAAAAAGAAAGCACCTGGAAATATTGCATCATCAGGGGTCCTGTATGATATAACCGGAGCAATAATGGCAAACGAGGTATTAAAAATTTTATTGGGTATCGAAAATACTCTCAGTGGCAGGTTATTAAATTTCAATATATTAAATTATGCGATTTCATTTCAAAAGATTATTAAAAATCCGCAAAATCTGGAAATTAAATCATTTTTATAATATTAAAATCAAAAAGAGATAATATCATCATATAGTGTTATATTAATTATTATATTTATCCGCCAGATTTTTAATCGCATGATAATCATAATTCGGGGATGTGCATAACTTTTATTATAATGTTCAGGCTTTTTTTTCAGGTATATTTATTTTCGTTATTTAAATTGATCCGGCTTACTGATGATTAACTCACTAAGATATAGGCTTCTTGGATGGTTCCTTTTATTCACAATGCTTTTTACCTGTATGGTGATCCCATCCAGTATCATCCGTGCCAGAAAAGAAAAAAATATAAATTCTGTTGTTAAGGAAATTAGCTCCCTTCATATAAATTTTTTGAAATTATTCAGATCATCCGATAACTTTTTCTATACAGAGCCTGTTAATCCCGTATTCTTCATTTCAGGTGAAAGTAAGGTGCTTGATACCCATCAGTTTATTACTGACTCACTTAAAAAAAGTATTATTGATCTGAACAGTATCAGCAATAAGAAATCATTTGATATTAATTATGAATTGTTTAGTGTTATTGAAGAGTTCAGTGAATATGAGATGATCTTTGATTCGCTTGTCTATCTCGTATATAAAAAAGGCTATAAAAACTATGGGGTGGAAGGAGAAATGACAGATTACATTTACCGTCTGGAAAATAATCAGAAGTTAAATAAGGCCAAAATATTACAAATAAGAAGAAATGAAAAGGACTATTTCTTAAGAAACGATAAATTTTATATCGATAATTTCAACAGGCTTTCTCAGAATTTAAGATCATCAATAATAAAAAATCCCGGTTTATCGAATAGCGATAAAAAAACAACTATTTATACATTAGATAATTACATCAATGCATTTCATCTGCTGGTTAAGCTTGACCGGCAGACAGGCTTAAGGAATAATTCAGGGCTGCGGCACAATTTAATTCAAAAATGCAAAAAAATTGAATCACTGCTGGTCATATTAGAATCAAAATCAGCCGGGACTCAGCGGGCATTAATAAGAAAATCAAATATTTATTATGCATTTTTTATTGGCCTTGTCATTCTGTTGTCGGTTGTTGTCAGTTATATTCTTTCCAGGCATATAGTGTCACATCTGGAAGCCTTAACAAAGTATGTCTCAAATCTTACAAAGAATAATTTCGTTTTCAATGACAGGCTTAATTTAAGAAATTCTGCGACTGAAATCAGGCAGCTCTATAAGGAATTCCGTAATATGGTAGCACAGTTGCGGGTATGGGAAAAACAAAGGGATAAAGCGCTGAAGAACGCCGGGGATAATGAGCGGCGGTACCGTGAACTTGCTGACATGTTGCCTCAAAGCATTTATGAAACTAATGAGCTGGGTAATTTTACCTATGTAAATAAAGCTTGGTATGAGACCTTTGGATATACAAATGATGATCTTGCCGACGGATTGAATTTAATTGAAACTATAATTTCCAAAACAAACAATGACATACTGGGGCATCATAAAATTGAAAACTCCAATTTCATTGCTATAAGAAAAGACGGGACAAAATTTCCGGCATCAGTCTATTCTCACAACATTATTAAGGGCAACAGTTTCTGTGGCCGCAGAGGTATTATAATTGATATAACTGCAAGAAATCAATACATCAGCGCCCTTAAAAAGGAAACCGATAAAGCCCAGTCTGCTGATAAGCTTAAGTCTTCATTTCTGGCCAATATGTCACATGAGATCCGTACACCAATGAATTCCATTATCGGTTTCTCAAATCTGATCTCTTCTGAAGAAATCCCTGATAACCAGAAAAGCGAATTTGCAGGTTATATAAAATCAAGCGGTGAGCTATTATTGAAACTTATAGATGATATTATTGATATAGCAAAAATTGAAGCCGGTGAAATAAAAATTGACAAGAAAGAATGTGATGTCTTCCGGTTGTTATCGGAATTAGAACATACATTTAAGGATAATATTAAAAAACTGGATAAGGTACACCTTAAATTAATATTTGATAAAAGCTCACCTGAAAATTTAATAACCAAAACAGATCCTTACAGGCTGCGACAAATATTAAGTAACCTTTTAAGCAATGCTATAAAATTTACAGAAGCAGGTTCAATAAAATTCGGCTTTAAAATAAAAGACGAAAAAACTCTCGAGCTATATGTTAAGGATACCGGGATCGGGCTTTCAGTGGACGAACTTAAAATAATTTTCGAAAGGTTCAAAAGGACAAACTCATCTGAAGAAAAGAAAATAGTGGGTACCGGCCTGGGTCTGACTATTTCAAAGAATCTTGTTGAACTTCTTGGCGGAAATATGTGGGTTGATTCCAGCCCGGGTTCAGGCACAACATTCTTTTTTACTATTCCTTACATGAAGGTTATCCAGACATATGACAAATATTCGTTTGAAGAAGGCCTGCTGCAAAATTATAACTGGGAAAACCTGACAATCCTTATTGTGGAAGATGATGAACCAAGCTATTCTTTTCTAAAACAAATACTCAAAAAAACCAGTGCAAATATCATAAGAGCCAAAGATGGCCCGATAGCTATTGATATCTGTAAAAGTTATCTGAATATTGATATTGTACTTATGGATATTCAGCTACCCGGAATGGACGGTTATGAAGCAACACGCCAGATTAAAAAAATACGGAAAACATTACCTGTAATAGCTCAGACTGCTTTTGCCATGGCAGGCGATAAAGAAAAAAGTATACTTGCCGGATGTGATGACTATATAGCCAAGCCAATAAATATTAAAAAGCTGCTGCCCAAAATATCCCAGTTTATTTCCAAAAAGGGAAAATCTGTACCACAAAACAAACAAAGTGAAAAAATAAATAATCC
>CAZBUF010000060.1:0-5066 GCA_964495025.1 uncultured Bacteroidales bacterium
AAAATTCATAATGTTGCAGTAATACTATTATTCCTGTTTAGCTTTATTGCCTTTACTTATTCCGTGGATTATGTTTTCCACAATGTTCTTAAGCCGCACCAGCAAAAAAGAGTAAATATCCTGCTGGGGAAAGAATCTGATCCCATGGGATATGGTTATAACGTTAACCAGTCAAAAATTGCTGTTGGCTCAGGGGGGTTTAAAGGCATGGGATTTCTTAAGGGAACACAGACCAAGCTTAATTTTGTGCCTGAACAGAGCACTGATTTTATATTTTGCACGGTTGGAGAGGAATGGGGATTTGTAGGAACAACCCTTGTAATACTTGTATTTACCCTCCTGCTATTGAGAATATTATTACTTGCCGAAAGGCAGCGATCATCATTTACCCGGATTTATGGCTATGGCGTGGCATCAATTATCTTCTTTCATTTTACAATTAATATTGGCATGACCATCGGACTTTCCCCTGTTATTGGAATCCCTTTGCCATTCTTTAGTTACGGCGGTTCTTCCCTGCTGGCATTTTCAATTTTGCTGTTCATATTGGTACGCCTTGATGCTTCAAGAATGGCCTATCTTAAATAAATAAGATAATTTTATTAAATTTGCATCACAATAATACTACCGCAATATTTTTGCACAGGGAAATTATTGTTTATTTCTGCGTTGAAATAGCTCATTACAGGTTTCTGTCAGATTATTTTTCCCGGATAAATACTAGATATGAAATTAAAAACATATAACCTGCATAATATTAATGAGATAGCTGCACTTGGAAGGTTGACCGGGCAGCAAAGATTTGAGATTGAGGTAGCAGCACAAGTAATACCTTTAAAGACAAATAATTATGTTATTGATAAACTTATAAACTGGAATGATTTTGAGAATGATCCGTTATTTAAAATTAATTTTCCCTCAAAAAATTTATTGAACCCTGAACATTATGAGAAAATAGCCACACTGATCAAAGGTAGAGTTGGCAAGAATAAGATTAAAAAAGCAGTTAATAATATCTGGATTCAGCTCAATCCTTTTGTAGGCGACCAACTCGGATATAATGTTCCGGAACTGGACAATATTAAGCTGGCAGGGATACAACATAAATATAACGAGACCTTGCTTTTCTTTCCGACACAGGGGCAAACATGTCATGCATATTGCACTTTCTGCTTCCGCTGGCCTCAGTTTATCGGTAATAATAAGTTAAGATTTGCGGTTAACCAGACAGATTCACTTATTAAATACATGAAAAAAAATGAGCAGATATCTGATATATTAATAACAGGTGGAGATCCTATGGTTATGTCTGCAAATCACCTCAGGAAATATATTGATGCCATTTTAAATGCTGAAATACCTCATTTAACATCTATAAGAATCGGATCTAAAGCCTTAAGCTACTGGCCGTACAGGTTTATTTCAGATTCTGATTCCGGGGATTTACTTGATATCTTTAGAAAAATTGTTGCTTCAGGTAAGCATCTGGCTTTTATGGCTCATTTTAACCACCCGGTTGAACTGTCTACAGAAGCAGTAAAGCTTGCAGTTAAAAATATCCTTGATACAGGGGCACAAATCCGTTCTCAATCTCCGATATTAAATCATATTAATGCAAGTGCCGATTTATGGATCAGGCTTTGGAAAGAACAAGTGAATCTTGGTATAATTCCTTACTATATGTTTATTCCCAGAGATACAGGAGCACAGAATTTCTTCGCACTTCCCCTTGTCCGGACATGGGAAATATTCAGGGAAGCATATTCCAATGTCAGCGGGTTATGCCGTACAGTAAGGGGCCCAAGTATGTCCACCAGTCCGGGTAAAATACAGATAGCGGGAGTAACGGAAATATTTGATGAAAAGGTGATAATGCTGAATTTTCTTCAGGCCCGTGATCCTAAATGGACAGGTAAGCCTTTTCTGGCTAAATACAACGATAAAGCGATTTGGATAGATGACCTAAAACCGGCATTCGGTGAGAAGGATTTTTTCTATGAGAAATCATTCAGAAAAATTATGGACGTTAGTGATAATATAAGAAGACTGGATGAGGGGAGTTTATATAACAACACACGGAGTGCCTCTATCTGATATTTGAAAATGAGATATTGAATTTATCAGATACGAATTTTATCAGGCCGGGGAAATAACTTAAAAAATCTTCTTCTATACTGCCATAATTGTCACTGAGCACACTTATAGCATAATCGGTTTCATCCGGAAGAGTGGTAATAACTGACATTCTCTGAAGAACAACCTTAATACCTTTTATCGATCTATAGGTCATTATCCATCTATTGTCAATAAATGACGGCAAAAACAACTTTACTTTTTCCGGTAAGATCGCGGAATGCCTGAGAAGTGTTTTATGAAGCTTTTCAGTATAGTCGGTGAGTGAATAATTCGAAAATTTATGCCAGTTTCTCGTAAGGAAGTGGTCGTAAAAGATATCAATAATTATACCTGAATACTTGCCGTATTTCTTATTCAGCAGCGACTTGCTTTTTCTGACAATCTTATTTTTGTCAGTATATGTGTCAATGTTCCTGTGCAGAAGAATACCCTTTTTTATTAATTCGGAATAATTTTCAAATTCATTTCCTTTAACATAATCACCGATGAAGTTCCCGATTATTATTTCTTCATTGTCGCCGGAAAGAAAAACATGTGCCAGATAGTTCATAAATTATATTTTATCCTTTTACAGATATAAGAACAATTCTAAGTCTGCCTTGTTGCAAATCAAATATCATAACTCAAATAGCAAATATTCTACTGTTGTTTATTTCTTCCCCAAAAGGGCAAACATATTTTTCTTATATTCTTCAACACCAGGCTGATCAAATGGATTTATGCCAAGCAGATAACCACTTATTCCACAAGCCATTTGAAAGAAATACATTAACTGGCCCAGATGATATTCATCCAGTTTTAGTATTTCAATGCGAATATTAGGGACCTTGCCATGTACATGAGCTTTAACAGTACCTTTTTCTGCCATCTTATTTATAAAATCAATTCTCTTTCCTGCCAGGTAATTTAATCCATCAGTATCGATCGCCAGCTTTGGCACTGTAAGTCTGGCCCTGGTATTTTTTACGGAGATGACTATTTCAAAAATAGTTCTTTCCCCTTCCTGGATATACTGGCCCATTGAATGCAGGTCGGCTGTAAAATTAACGCTTGCAGGAAATATCCCCTTGCCTTCCTTCCCTTCTGTTTCCCCGTATAATTGTTTCCACCATTCTGCAACATAATGAAGGCGCGGTTCATAATTTGCCAGTATTTCTATCTTTTTTGATTCCTGGTACAGGCTGTATCTGGCAGCAGCATAAATAGCCGCAGGATTATTCTCAAATTTTACATCAGGGCCTGTTAACTTCTGCATATCCTGCGCCCCCCTGATGAAGGAACGTATATTAACGCCTGCAATGCTTAACGGGATAAGGCCCACATTTGTCAGAACAGAATACCTGCCTCCGATATCATGGGGGATGTCAAAAAATTTATTGATACTTTGCCCGGCCATAGACCGGAGAGTACCTTCAACAGGATCAGTAACAGCTATTATCAGGTCTTTGGCATTTTCTTCACCTTCCTTTTTAATCAGATGTTCTTTGAGGATCCTGAAGCCAATTGCCGGTTCCAGCGTAGTGCCGGATTTGGAGATCACAACAATAGCATATTTTTTATTGTCCAGGACTTTAAGTAATTCTGACAGATAGTCTTCGCTTATATTCTGCCCTGCAAATAACAACAAAGGATTTTCGCAGGAGGTTTGAAGATGTCTGAAGTTGTTTGTTACAGCTTCATAGACAGCCCTGGCCCCGAGGTATGAGCCTCCTATGCCTACAACCACCAGTATATCAATTTTATTTTTCCGGATATCCGATGCTGCTTTCTCTATATTACTGATCTCTTCTTCACTTATTAATGACGGCCTCCTGACCCAGCCTAAAAAATCATTTCCTTTGCCTGTTTTATCGTATAACGCCTTAATATTCTCTGTTACTCTCTTCCTGAGTCCGAATATTTTGTCTTTCTTAACAAAAGGATATACATTATCAATATTTAATTCAAAACCTTTCATATCTGTTATTAATAACTATCTTAATTTTTCAGTTAGCAATTTTATCTCAATAGCAGGGGCGATCCTTTCATAGAGAATATTATAGACCGAATTGATTATAGGCATTTTTACATTGTATTCATTATTGATCTCTTTTATGCAGCTGGTAGCGTTATATCCCTCGGCAACCATCGTGAGTTCAAGAAGCGCTGATTTTACAGTATACCCTTTGCCTATCATTGTTCCAAATGTACGGTTTCTGCTGAATTGGGAATACACCGTAACTATAAGATCTCCCAGGTAAGGTGAGCTGAATACCGTGCGCTTGCTTTTATATGTTTTATCAAGGAAAAGTTTAATTTCCTGGATGGCATTTGAAACCAGCACCGCCTGGAAATTATCGCCATAACCCAGGCCGTGGCAGATACCTGCAGCAATAGCTACTATATTTTTTAAAACAGCCGCGTATTCGGTCCCGTATATGTCCCGGGATGTTTTGATCTTTACAAAATGACAGCTAAGCTTTTTTGCAATGATATCTGCATTATGGTTGCTTTTGCAGGCAATTGTAAGATATGATAATCTTTCCAGTGCAATTTCTTCAGCATGGCAGGGCCCTGAAATAATACCAATATCATTATAAGGGACATCATAGTGTTTATTGAAAAATTCCGATATGGTAAGATTATCATGCGGTATTATCCCCTTGATCGCGGAGACAACAAATTTATTTTGAAAACCGGATTTATAATCAGCCAGTGATTCCTTAAGAAAAGGGGCAGGGATGGCAAATATCAGGATTTCTGAATTTTCAATGGCTTCAGATATATTATCAAAAAAGTTGATCTTGCTGACATCAATATCAACTGAACTTAAATATTTAGGATTATGATGATGTTCTTTAATAAAATCAATATTTTCCCAGGTTCTTATGTACCAGTTTAATTCAGTAACATTGTGCAAAAGCATCTTGACAATAGCAGTGGCCCAGCTG
>CAZBUF010000061.1:0-10588 GCA_964495025.1 uncultured Bacteroidales bacterium
TCCTTCAAGCCGGTATTTACCATCTCAAAAATTCCCAGTTCTGATGCAGGGCCGAAACGATTCTTTATTACACGCAATATCCTGTAAACATAGTTGTGATCCCCTTCAAATAATAATACCGTATCGACAATATGCTCAAGAACTTTTGGCCCTGCCAGGTTCCCGTCTTTTGTTATATGCCCTATCAGTATTACAGGTACAGAGGTTTGTTTTGAGAATTTTAACAACCTTGAAGTACATTCCCTGACCTGGGACACACTGCCCGGTGATGATTCTATATCTTCGGTCTGCAATGTCTGAACGGAATCAATAATAATTAAATCAGGGCCGGTATTTTGTACATGAGCAAATATGTTTTCCAGTAATATCTCACTCAGGATAAAACAATTATCGTTGGAAAGGCCCAGTCTGTCAGCACGCAATTTTATCTGCTGCGGACTTTCCTCCCCCGAGATATACAGTATTTTCAACTCATTTAGAGTCAGAGCAAGCTGCAGGGCAAGGGTGGATTTACCAATGCCCGGTTCTCCCCCAAGAAGGACAAGAGACCCCGGGACCAGCCCTCCCCCAAGTATTCTGTCCAGTTCAATGCTTTTTGTTTTTATTCTTTTTTCGTTCGTTGAGGTTATCCCTGATATACTCACAGGTTTTGTGCCGGAACCCGATACATTAAAGCCTGAAGCTTTTCCTTTTCTCTGTATGATTTCTTCAACAAAGGTATTCCACTGACCGCATGAAGGGCAGTTACCAATCCATTTTGCTGCTTCATTGCCGCAATTCTGGCAAACATATATGGTTTTCTTTGTCAATATCTTATTTCCTGTCTGACGTTAATTTGCCTATAATATCACTTGATGAAAAACCTTCAATATATTCTATTGTTACAACTTCTCCTGCCCCGGCCTTTACAATGTCATACCCTACAATTTCAACGGGCTTGTAATCGCCACCCTTGACAAGCACATCCGGCCGGATGAGGTTAATAAGATTATAAGGTGTTTTTTCATCAAACATCATAACAGTATTTACAAAATGCAGCGACGCCAGTATTAGTGCACGGGAATATTCATCCTGGTATGGCCTTCCCCGGCCTTTGATATCTTTTACTGATTTATCAGTATTCAACCCTATGATCAGAACATCGCCAAGGTTTGCAGCTTGCGATAAATATTCAATATGCCCCCTGTGCAATAAGTCAAAGCATCCGTTGGTAAATACGATTTTCATACCTTTGAATCTCCAGTATGCCAGTAAGTATTGAATACCCGATTCATCAATTATCTTGGATTTGATCAATTCCAGCTTATACATTATCTTAATTATGTTTAGGATACTTTATAAAAGATAAATATAGAAAACAATAAACAAGAAATAAAAAATTATCCGTATGATTTGAGGATATAATCAATAAGGAATTACTTTGTAAGTTTATTTGTTCCGGTATCCGGGAATATTATTGCCGGCTTGAATGTTTTTGCATCTTCAAAATCCATTGTTGCATATGAAATAATAATTATAATATCACCAATAGCTATTTTCCGCGCAGCAGGGCCATTGATACATATTTCGCCGGATCCTCTTTTACCTTTCATTATATATGTGTCAAGGCGTGTACCGTTGTCAATATCAAGTACCTGGACTTTCTCAAATTCAATAAGATTTGCGGCATCCAGCAAATCTTCGTCGATTGTGATACTGCCAATATAATTAAGATCCGATTCAGTAACCGTAACCCTGTGAATTTTCGATTTTACTATTTCAATATTCATGTAGTGCAAAGTTATAAATTAAAAATAATATTATCTATTAATCTTACATTTCCTACCTTAACGGCAATACAGCCAACTATGCACGGCTTTTCATCCCATCTTGCAATAGGGTATAGCCCGGTTTCATCCACTATTTCGAAATATTCCACTTTAGTAAACGGATTTTTATTTAAATTATTTATGACCTGGTTTTTTATATCGTTGATATTTTTTCCCCCGGCATCTTTATTTGCCTGGCAAAGAGCGTGATATATGTGCGCGGCATATTTACGCTGTACCGGTGTTAATAAACTGTTCCTTGAGCTCATGGCAAGGCCGTCCTTTTCCCTGATTGTCGGACAGGCGATAATCTGAATGTCATATTTCAGATCCCTGGTAATTTTTTTAATAATCGCCAACTGTTGAAAATCTTTTAATCCGAAATAGGCCTTATGGGGAGAAATAATTTCAAAAAATTTCACAACTACTCTGGCAACTCCGTTAAAATGTCCGGGCCGGAATTTACCTTCCATTAATTTATCCAGGGTGCCAAAATCAAATGTCCTGTTATCAGGCTCAGGATACATTTCATCCTCAGAAGGAGTAAATAATATGTCGCACCCGGTTTTTTTTAAAAGTTTCAGATCTGATGAGAGGGTCCTGGGATAATTTCTCAGATCATTTATATCATTGAATTGTGCAGGATTAACAAAAATACTGGTAACTGTTATGTCATTCTGCCTGGCGGAACATTCTATTAGAGACATATGCCCTTTGTGAAGAGCGCCCATTGTTGGTATAAACCCGATGGTATGTTCCTCAGACTTTAAGAGTTCAATTCTCCTGCCAATATCTTTTTTTGTCTTATAAATTTCCATGTCGGGTATCCAAAAATACTTGGAATTTCAAACATACATTTATTTATACAAAAATTTATTAAGTTGTGATAATTTTTCATATACCGGTTCGAAAAATCCATTAATCACTATACCTAAAAAATTACAAAGTCCGCTGAATTATAAATTCTTAATAATTTTTAGTAATTTTGTAATTCATTTTGAAAAACTTGCTGCGTATTTATGGAAAATTCAAGAGTGTTATTTATCTCTCAGGAAATTACTCCTTACTTACCCGAAACAGAAATGTCTCTTATTACACGGAATCTGCCTCAGGGGGTACAGGAAAAAGGAAGAGAGATACGGACATTTATGCCGAAGTATGGGTGCATAAATGAGAGAAGGAACCAGCTGCATGAAGTAATACGGCTCTCGGGCATGAATATCATTATTGATGATACCGACCATCCTCTGATTATTAAAGTTGCTTCAATTCAGACGGCCAGGATGCAGGTATATTTTATCGATAATGACGATTATTTTCAGAGAAAGCATGTTTTAAATGATGATAGCGGAAAATTCTTTGAAGATAATGATGAAAGGGCGATGTTCTTTGCAAGGGGAGTTATAGAAACAGTAAAAAAATTGCAGTGGGCTCCTGATATCATTCATTGTCATGGATGGTTTACCAGTCTTATCCCATTATATATCAAAAAAGCATTTTATGATAATCCATTATTTATTGATTCAAAAATTATTTTATCGATATATAATAATGAGTTCGATAAACCGTTAAACAAATCATTGAAACATAAATTAAATACTGAAGGGATAGTAGGTGAAGAATTGAATATATTAAAAGAGCCGGATTATGTTAATTTAAATAAGCTGGCAATAAACATGTCGGATGCCATAATTTTCGGAAGCGACCAGATAAATAGCGACATTAAGAAATATGTTGAGGTCACGGGTAAACCTGTATTGCCTTTTTATGAAGAAGAGGATTATATAGATATTTATTCGGATTTTTATGATAAAATTCTAACAAAAACTGTTGATGCCTAGATTTTTTCACTCCGCCTGGTTTTTTCTGCCGGTTTTATTAATTTCATGCAATGAAGATAGAAGTGTAATAGGACTTGAACTATTAAAAGATTCTGAGATAATCAACATTGGCACTATTGATACATTGACAATCGAAGCTTATACGGTTGAGCCCAAACACCTTTATACTTCCAACCAGTATATATCACCAATTGGTAGTTATAAAGATCCGACTTTTGGTAATGTAAAAGCTGAATTAATATCGCAGTATATTTTTAGTACATTTATTGATTTTGGTGAAAATCCGGTAGCAGATTCACTTATTGTAGAACTTTTCTGTAAAGGAAGCTATGGAAAATCCCGGTTTACACCAGTGATAAATGTATATGAGCTGACCACTGACCTTAATGACACGCTGGCTTACTTTTCTGATTTTGATCCTTCCGGCATATACGATTTAAATAAGATCAATATCACGGAAGCAAAGATCAAAAA
Source organism: uncultured Bacteroidales bacterium (assembly GCA_964495025.1). Taxonomy (GTDB): domain Bacteria; phylum Bacteroidota; class Bacteroidia; order Bacteroidales; family UBA10428. The sequence goes on from CAZBUF010000061.1 coordinate 4,124, forward strand.
TCTGAATATTAACTCCGGAAGTAACGATTCATCCCTGATTCAGGTTCATTTAAGTACTGATTATGCAGAGAAACTTATAAGTCCCGGATTTGTGGATGATAGTTTGTTATACACGTCTGACAGTTTGTTCAAATCATATGTCAAAGGATTATATTTTGAGGCTGAACAGGCCGGTGAAGAGGGAACCATATATTATGCCGAACCGGTTGACCTGCTGTCGCGAATAGTATTATATTACCATAATGATGAAGATACCTCAGAGTATGAATATTATTTTTACGGTAATTATACCAGTATCAACATATATGATTTTGATAATCACAATGAAGCGGATATCCCTTACCTGAATAACCAGGATTTTCAGGATACAGCAATATATCTTCAGTCATTGGGGGGAACTGCGGTAAATATAAAATTCCCGTATCTCCCGGAACTTGTTGATATGCTGGGCAGCCTTTCAATAAATAAAGCAGAGTTAATAATACCTGTTCTTACTGACAGTCTTGAGCAACTGGAATATAAAATTCCTTCGCAACTGGGATTAAGGGCAATAGATGAAAACGGACTGGAAAGTATTTTACCTGATGATCCCTCAGTATTTCGGCTTTCAGGATATTATGGAGGAGTATTTGATAGTGAAATCCATGCTTACAGGTTTAACATAAGTAATTATTTCCAGGAAATCTTTAATGGAAGTGATTATAGTGATCTGAGATTATTTGCCGGATATTATAACAGATCGCAATATACTGTTTCATATAATATTATGGAAGCCAACAGGGTTGTTCTGGCGAGTGGCAATAATGAACGGACAAAAATCAGACTGGATATATTTTATACTGAAATACCATAGATAAACTTAATAAAAATGTGTGGAATTATTGGTTATATTGGTGACCGGGAAGTATACCCGGTATTAATAAATGGCCTGAAGCGTCTGGAATATCGTGGATATGATTCTGCAGGAATATCGATACTAAACAAGAAATCTCTGATATACAAGTGCAAAGGGAAAGTTAGTGATCTGGAAAATTATGTAAAGGATAAAAATTTATCGGGTCATCTGGGAATTGGCCACACCCGATGGGCAACTCACGGAGAGCCGAATGATGTTAATGCTCATCCTCATGCATCAGAACAAGGCAAATTTATAATTATTCATAACGGAATAATAGAAAACTATGCCAAACTGAAAGAGAAACTTGAAAACAGGGGAGTAAAGTTTAAGAGTGAAACGGATTCGGAAGTACTGGCTAATCTGATAGAATATATTTATCTGAAAGGAAATGTTAAGGCGGAGATCGCTGTACGACTTGCTTTATCAAGAGTTGTTGGTGCATATGGATTAGTGGTCATTTGTACTGATGAACCTGATAAACTTATTGCAGCAAGAAAGGGAAGTCCCCTGGTTGTTGGTGTTGGTAATGAAGAATATTTCCTGGCTTCAGATGCTACACCTATCGTTGAATATACTAAAAGTGTCATCTATTTAAATGATAATGATGTTGCGATTATCACAAAGAATGAACTGATACTTAAAACTGTAAAGAATGACCCTCAAACCCCCAAAATACAGCAACTTGATCTGGATATAGGAGAAATTGACAAGGGGGGGTTTGCACATTATATGTTAAAAGAGATATTTGAACAACCTCGTTCAATACTGGATACGTTCAGGGGAAGGGTAGCCGCAGATGATTCCGGCCTTAGACTGGGAGGGCTTTATAATGTAATGCCTAAGTTGGTTGAAGCAAGGAGAATAATAATAATAGGTTGTGGAACATCCTGGCATGCAGGGCTTGTAGGGGAGTATTTATTTGAGGATCTGTCAAGGATCTCCGTTGAAGTTGAATATGCTTCAGAGTTCAGATACAGAAATCCTATCATCAACAGGGACGATATTATCATAGCTATCAGCCAGAGTGGAGAAACAGCCGATACTCTTGCTGCCATTAACCTGGCAAGGGAAGCAGGTGCTACTGTGCTCGGGATATGCAATGTAGTTGGCTCAAGTATTCCGCGCGAGACCGACGGCGGCGTATATACTCATGCGGGCCCGGAAATAGGGGTTGCATCAACAAAAGCATTTACGGCGCAAGTTACTGTTCTTGCAATGATGGCAATATTAATCGGCAATAAAAAGAAGGTATTGCCGGACGATAGTTACAGGAATTATATAAAGAACCTCACTGAAATTCCTCAAAAGATAGAGAAGATACTTAAGATGGACGCTGAATTTAAAAAGATCGCAGCGCTTTATAAAGATGCAAATAACTTTTTATACCTGGGAAGGGGTTATTTATTCCCCGTTGCATTGGAGGGGGCACTTAAACTGAAAGAAATATCATATATTCATGCTGAAGGTTATCCGGCGGCTGAAATGAAACACGGGCCCATAGCACTTATTGATCAAAAAATGCCTGTTGTTGTTATTGCAACAAAAGATACATCTTACGATAAGATCGTAAGCAATATCCAGGAGGTAAAAGCCAGAAATGGGATTGTTATTGCCATTGTTACTGAAGGGGATAAAGTGATTAAAAAGCTCGCAGACCATGTCCTTGAGATACCGGATACTATTGCGGCTTTATCACCATTACTGGCAGTTATACCGTTGCAGCTTTTATCATACCATATTGCTGTTTTGAGAGGATGCAATGTTGATCAGCCAAGAAACCTGGCAAAATCCGTCACAGTAGAATAATTATCTCTTTACATATTGCTTCTGGTAGTATTTCTCATACGTACCGGTAATAACATTGTTCAGCCACTTTTCATTATTAAGGTACCAGTCTACTGTTATAGATAATCCTTCCTCAAAATTACAGGAAGGATACCAGTTCAGCTCATTCTGCAATTTTCCGGAATCAATGGCATATCTCAAATCATGCCCTGCACGATCCTTAACAAATGTTATTAATTTCGCGGAATCGCCTGATGTTCTTCCTAATTTTTTATCCATTATCACGCAAAGCTTATTTATAAGATCAATGTTTTTCCATTCATTATTTCCGCCGATATTATATGTTTCTCCTGTTTTTCCTTTATGATAAATAAGGTCTATTGCTTTTGCATGGTCAACGACATACAGCCAGTCTCTTATATTATCACCCTTGCCATATACCGGCAGGGACTTATTATTCTTTATATTGTTTATTGACAGGGGGATAAGTTTTTCAGGAAATTGATTTGGCCCGTAATTATTGCTGCAATTTGAGATGATGACCGGCATTTTATATGTGTTTGAATATGCCCTTATAAAGTGGTCCGAACCTGCTTTTGATGCGGAATAAGGACTCCTCGGGTCATAGGGCGTGGTTTCAGTGAAGTATTTGCCTTCTTCCAATGAACCGTAAACTTCATCAGTTGAGATATGATAAAAAAGCCTGTTATCAAAGTTGTCCTGCCATATCTTTCTTGCTGCATTGAGCAGGTTAACAGTCCCTATGATATTAGTATTCACAAAAGCCATAGGATCTGAGATAGAGCGGTCAACGTGAGATTCGGCAGCAAGATGAATTATGCCGTCGAAGTTAAATTTTACAAATATTTTATCCAGATCAGCCGGATTGTTAATGTCAGCTTTTATAAATTCATAATTCTCCTTCGATTCAATATCAGTAAGGTTTTCAAGATTGCCGGCATATGTAAGCTTGTCAATATTCACTATTTTGTAATCAGGGTATTTATTTACGAAAAGCCTGACAACATGTGAACCGATAAATCCGGCACCACCGGTGATGAGGATTATCTTATTCATAATTACAGATTTATTTTTTCAATAATTCATTCCGCAGGTATTTTTCCCAGTTCCAACCTGATAACAGCGTCTCTTCCAATGATATACACGCTTTCCATCTCAGCTCATGGTTAGCTAATGTTGTATCGGCATACACACAATCAATATCTCCGGGACGCCTGGGGTAAATTTTATATTTTATTTTTTGTCCCGTAGCCCTTTCAAACGTATTTATTATTTCAAGTACTGATACCCCACTACCGGTTCCCAGGTTGAACACCTCATAATTGCTCTTACATTTGTTTTCAATAAGCCTTCTTATCGCAATAACATGTGCTTTTGAAAGATCCACAACGTTAATATAATCCCGTATTCCCGTACCATCGGGAGTGTTATAGTCGTTACCGAAAACTCTGATATGATCACGAATGCCACTTGCAGCCTGATTTACATATGGAACCAGGTTATTAGGAACCCCCAGCGGGTATTCTCCTATTAAAGCGGATTTATGAGCGCCTATAGGATTAAAATATCTTAGCGAAACAGCCTTTATCCTGTTATCAGAATTAATCGTATCGCTTATTATTTCTTCAGATATCTGCTTTGTATTTCCATAAGGTGAAGTGGCTGCCAAAACCTGAGCATCCTCAGTAACAGGCAGTTTATCAGGCTGGCCGTATACCGTGGCAGACGAGGAAAATACTATATGCGGTATATTGAAATCCCCCATAACTTTCAGTAAATTAATCAACGAAACAAGATTGTTATGATAATATTTAAGGGGTAATTCCACCGATTCGCCCACTGCTTTAAGAGCGGCGAAATGTACTATTGCCACCAGATCAGGATATTTTTCACAAAGCCCGACAGTCTTATTATAATCGCACAGGTCAAATTTTTCAAATTGCGGGCGTATACCGGTGATCCGCTCAATACCGTCAAGCACTTCCACCCGTGAATTAGATAAATTATCAACTATTATCACCTCGAAACCATCTTCAATAAGCTCAACAGCAGTATGTGAACCAATATAGCCTGTGCCTCCGGTAACAAGTATTTGTTTTTTCATATTATCTAAGCTGATGAATATTTTCTAAAAGTGCCACTTATTTTTGAATGAATATTTTATTTTTAAACAAATTAATAATTTTTGATGAAACCAGGCATTTATAAAGCTTGTGACATCAATTAATTTTACTGACCTCATCATTCTTCAACATGTATTTCTCATTACTTTCAGGACAAATTGCCACTCCCTGATCGTTAAAATTTAACCTGTGCCCGTATTCGCTCATCCATCCAATTTGTTTGGCGGGGTTCCCCGCTACCAGGGCATAAGGTTTAATATCCCTTAATACTACCGCTCCTGCGCCAATAAATGAATATTTGCCAATGTTAATGCCGCAGACTATTGTTGCATTGGCTCCTATGGTAGCTCCTTTTTCGACAATTGTTTTCCTGTACTCGTCTCTTCTTATTACTGCACTTCTGGGATTAATCACGTTGGTAAATACCATGGAAGGCCCCAGAAATACATCATCCCCGCAAATCACCCCGGTATATATTGAAATATTATTCTGAACCTTAACATTGTTGCCCAGGATAACTTTCGGAGAAACCACAACATTCTGCCCGATATTACAATTTTCTCCTATTATGCTATCCGGCATTATATGCGAAAAATGCCAGATCTTTGTTCCTTTCCCTATTTGGCATCCTTTATCAATCACCGCTGTTTCATGAGCAAAATAATCCTTGTCCATAATATTTTATTTATTAACAAAATCGATAACTGACCGGGTAATGTAATTAAGTTGTTCTTCATCCATCTCCGTATGCATGGGTAATGAGATTACTGTTTTGCAAAGCTCTTCTGTAACGGGGAAATCGCCTTCTTTATATCCCAGCCCTTTAAAAGCTTTCTGAAGGTGCAGAGGCACAGGATAATAGACCATTGACGGGATATCTTTTGATTCAAGGTATGCCTTCAGTTTGTCCCTTGATGCATTTTTCAATCTTATCGTGTATTGATGAAAAACATGACCTGAATTTTCTGCCCTGACAGGGATAATAATTTCCGGGACATCCCTGAATGCATTGTCATAAAATTCAGCAGCCATTTGCCGGGCAAGGTTATATTTGTCAAGGTATTTCAGTTTGACATTCAGAATAGCAGCCTGTATGCAGTCTAACCTTGAATTTACTCCGATGATATCATGATAGTATTTTACTTTCATTCCGTGGTTTGCAATTATCTTTATTTTTTCAGCAAGTTCATCATTGTCTGAAATAATTGCACCTCCATCGCCAAAGCAAGCCAGGGTTTTTGAAGGGAAGAATGAAGTACAGCCCAGATGTCCCATGGTCCCTGCTTTCCGGGTTATATTATGTTCGGAGATATATTCGCAGCCCAGTGCCTGTGCGGCATCTTCAATTATATAGATATCATGATTTGATGCAATATCTGCAATCCTGTCCATATCAGCACATTGCCCGAATAAGTGCACAGGTATGACAGCTTTTGTCTTTTCAGTTACAGCCAGTTCCAGGGCATCAGGATTAATATTGAATGTTTCCGGATCAACATCAACAATGACAGGCTTAAGCTTCAGCAGGCTGATAACTTCGACGGTGGCAATAAAAGTAAAATCAGGCGTTATTACTTCATCTCCGGGCTTTAAGTCTAATGCCATCAGGCTGATCTGTAACGCATCAGTACCGTTACC
>CAZBUF010000062.1:0-6331 GCA_964495025.1 uncultured Bacteroidales bacterium
TCATGACGGGCCGGTTACCTTCAATAAAGATGGCACTATATTGTATTATTCAAGGAATAATTTTATTGAAAATTCCTGGAGGAACATTACGGATAGCTCAAATAAGCTGGGTATCTATTCAGCAGAATTATTAAACGGGACATGGGCCAATATCGAGCCATTCACCTACAACAATCCCCTGTATTCTTTTTCTACGCCTGCGCTTACAACCGATGGGATGAGAATTTATTTTTCTTCGGATATGCCCGGGGGATTTGGCGGAATGGATTTATATTATTGTAACCGGAGTAGTAATGACTGGTATGCACCCGTAAATATGGGGCCGGTTATAAATACACCGGGTAATGAATCATTCCCTTTTGCTGACAAATATGGTAAGGTCTTTTTTGCATCTGACGGACATAAAGGATTTGGCGGGAAAGACCTTTATTTTACAATGGAAAGCAATGGAGGATGGCTAGTTCCGGTACACCTTGATTCGGCAATTAATTCAATTGCCGATGATTTCGCACTGGTGGTGGATTCATCATCCCGGAGTGGATATTTTTCAACAAACAGGCTTAAGACAGATGATATCTTCAGTTTCAGTACAGTACCGGAAGATTTTTCCAATTGTGACAACATAAAAGAAAACAATTATTGTTTTACTTTCTATGATGAGCGGTATCAGCTCATTGATACGCTACCAGCAATATACCGGTGGGATTTTGGAAATGGGATAATACGTACAGGCGCCGAAGTGAAACATTGTTTTCCAGGCCCGGGAGATTATACAATAAGGCTTAGTATTATTGATGAAATTACCGGTAATGCCATTGCTGAACAGATTGAACATAAGGTACAACTTAAAAATTTCGAACAGGCATACATTCATTCAAATAATATAGGTATGGTGAATCAGCCAATGACTTTTGATGCATTAGAATCCAATCTTAAAGATGCAAACATAACAGACTATTTATGGGATTTTGGAGACGGTTTTAAACAAGTTGGTCCTGTTTTGAATAAGACATTTGAAAAGAATGGGGAGTATACAGTGCGGTTGGGATTGCTGGCTGCAGATATTAGTTCAGGTGTGATTCAAAAAACTTGTGTCATAAAAAAAATACGTATCTATAACACCTCTCAGGAATTGGCTTTACCCGAAAAAAATACTGCCGGGGAACGTAACGGAACTATGCAAATCAACATCAAATTAATGGATGACCTCTCCAAAATACAAAAGAAAAGTATTGAAGAGGCTTTTAATGAACCAATATGGTTTGTAGGTTTTGATAAGTTTGGAATTATACCGGAATCCTATCCATTTCTTGATAAAGCAGTGGCTATTTTAAAAAATAATCCGAAAATCAGGCTTGAAATGGTATCATATGCTTCAGAAGAAAAAATGCTGTTTGATTCAAAAAAAATATCAGATAAATGGGAACAGGAGCTGGATTTCTATTTTAGGAACAAAGGGATTGACACAAATGTTTTCCACAGCACAAGTGCTGGCTTGTCTTATCTGTTTATGCAATCCAATATTCATAAGAACAATTCAGTTGAAGGAGTCATAGAATTTATATACATGAAAATGTAACACACTATGAAATTGATTCACCATGTCTGGATCGCTTTATTGGTTTTGAAAGTCGGTTTATCCGCATTTTCACAATCTGCACCGGCTGTTGATGAAAATATACCCTACCTGGTAACCTTTGGGGCAAACGCCAGCACGTCATGGGGTGATGATGATTTCTGCCAGATATTCTTTTGTGTTATTCCTTCATCACAAAACGATCCCGTATATATCCGTGTTTATGATCCCGATACCGGAGGTGATCTGGATGAACTGAAGGGAACACCAAATACAGTCATTGCCTTTTCAATTTATGCCGGAAAAGGTTGCTGGTCCGATACAGCTGCACAAAGCATTCATCCGGCAGGAAATTATATAAGCGGATATTTACTGACCTCAAAATCATTTGGGAACGAAATTAAATACGATAAAAAGTGGTACAGCTTTGGTCCATTTAATCCTGGTGAAGGAGAGTATATAGAAAAGTTCAACGGCCGTGTATTTAAAATTATAGCACAAGGGAAATCAGGGGATGATGGAAATATTTATAAATATTTTTTAAGTACAAATCCTTTGGGAAATAATGCTGTAGAAGGAGGCAATTTTTTTACTTATAAATATCATTTCAGATTATCAGATGATCAAAAACATGTATGTCAAATATATCCCTATATAGATGACAAAACCATATCCATTGAAATCCAGAATTTTGACTGGGACAATGATGGTTTGATCAGAATCTATTCAGTTGCCAAAAATGGCATATTATGTAACGTTTCAGGAGAAGACCACTGGACAGTGAGAAAATTCCCGATTACTGAGGAGGAAAAAAATTCGACTATAGAGATACAATTCCTAAAGAATCAATCCTTACAGGTGAAAAACAATAATGTAGTAATAGCTATCCTGAATCAGTATGGAATTTCATTGCCATTTTATGTTGTTCCGATTGGAGGAGTACCGGTATATTCTCCGAAAATACGAATGAAATAATAATAAAGGGAATACCATGTTAGTGACTGTGAAAACACATATCAGATGGCCTGTGATATGGCATGGGGCACTGCTCTTATTCGCTTCTGTGTTGACCAGCCATGCATTTTCACAGGATTATAATCTCCGCAACTTCACTTCTTCAGATGGATTAGCTCAATCTTATGTATATTCGATTACTCAGGATGATAAGGGGTATTTATGGATAGGCACGGGGAACGGACTTTCAAGATATAATGGATTTATATTTGAGAACTATACAACCGACGACTCACTGGCGGATAATTTTATATCATGTTGTATAACAGATGGAGAAAGTATATGGTTTGGCCATATAAATGGCGGTTTATCGTTTTATGATGGGAAAAATTTTCATGTTGTCAGCACACCTCTTTCGGATTTTAGTCCGGTAACACATTTTTCAAAAAGTCCTGATGGCGGGATATGGATGAGTGTTTACGCCGGCCATTTGCTGAAGCTAAGTAAGGGGAAAGGCGTAATAAGACATTATTCATTTAAACTCACGGAAACCATAATATCGTTTGACTTTCTTGATAATGGTGAATTATTGGTTGGAACTAATACGGGTTTATGGTATTGCCGCTTGAAGGAACCAGGTAAGATTGAAAAAATCCGGACTTTTATAGAAATTCCGGAATCGAAGGTAACCTGTATTAAAAGAATGAGGGCCAAAACAGGCTTTTATATAGCAACAGAAAATGAAGGGATTTATAAACTCACCTATGAACACAAACGGTTTAAACTATCAAAATTAGCTCCGTATTCGGGAATTGATTTTACCGGTATACAATATATACACGAAGATGCCCAGGCAGATTTTTGGTCGGGTTCATTTGGAAACGGACTGACAAAAATGGATTATGATGCCTCAGGCACATTAATCAAAATTGATGTTTTTAATAAGGCCCGCGGTTTCATCTCCGACAATGTTAAAACCATCTTTGAGGACCGCGAGGGAAATATCTGGAGTGGAAACTATGGTGAGGGATTAACACAAATCACTAACAAAATTTTTACTGTATTTACATTTGATAATACAATTTATGGGAATAACGTTTTTTCAATATTTACCGATCTGCAATACCGATGGATAGGAACTGAAAAAGGCATGTTAAAACAGGATCCCAGGACCGGTAGAGTAATTAAACTTTACAGCAAAGGAACAGGATTACCGGAGGATATAGTTACGGCGATATACTCTGTTGACGGTAAAGAACTATGGATCGGCACTGATAAAAATGGCGTTTTCAGGATGGATATAGAACATGATAAAATCAGCCGGTATCCAATCGGAAACGGAGATCTTGAAAATTCCATAACCAGCATTACAGGAAAAAAAGAGCAAATATGGGTCGGTACAAAAAAAGGCTTATGCAACATTCATTCAAGTACCAACCAGATAAAATGGTATACTATCAGCCAGGGCAGTTTGCCTCATAATTTTATTAATTGCTTGTATGTAGACAGATCCGGCAGATTATGGATAAGCAGCCATAGTAACATTCTTGCCTACATTAGCGAAGAGAAAATCTACAAATTATCGATAAGTTCCGAAAACGGAGTTTTAACGTTGGGGCCAATCACTGAAGATGCAGACTCACGGATTTGGGTTGGATCAAACGGGAATGGAGTTTTCAGGATAGAGTCCGATTCTGTTATTAACATTACTACAGGAGAAGGTCTTTTATCCAATTATTGTTATTCGATCATTTGTGATAACAGCAATAATCTTTGGATTGGTCATAAAGGAGGGATAAGCAAAATAAGAACAACAGATTATTTTGTGAAGCCTATTCAGCACTTTGAAAACATAACAGATAATTATCAATTTAATCCTAATGCAGTCTATAAAGATACTCAGGGAAAAATCCTGTTTGGATCCGATAACGGCCTGGTTTCATATAATCCGTCAATGGAGATTCCCCAACCACAACCTCCTGTTCCAGGAATTATCTCATGTAAGATAAATGAGGAAGAGAAGGATTACAGTAATATAATTGTAATGAAATCCGGCAAATATAAAATTCAAATTGACTTTCTGGCCATCAATCTAAAGGAACCCACCCTTGTAACCTATCAGTACAAACTGGAAGGTTATGATGATAATTGGTCTGATATTACAAAAAACACTCGTGTTACCTATGATCATGTAACGGAAGGAACGTATACTTTTATTTTAAACGCTTCAAGCGGAGATGGTGTGGTGTCAAAAAATCCCCCTACTATAAGTATAATTATAAAAAAACCTGTTTGGAAGCAGTGGTGGTTTTACCCACTGATATTTCTACTGGTAATTATACTGGTTTTAATTTATATAAAAAGACGGGAATACAGGCATTTGGCTGAGAAAAGAATACTCGAAGAAAAAATACTGAAACGGACCCATGAAATTCAACTCCAGAAGAATGAAATGGAGTTACAGCGAAACCTTATTAATAGTAAAAACATCGAAATCACTTCCAGCATCAGGTATGCCAGTAACATTCAACAAGCAGTTTTACCTTCCATCGACCTTTTGGATAGGTTGTTGCCTGACTATTTTATTTTCTTTAAACCTAAAGATATTGTAAGCGGAGACTTTTACTGGTTATCAGAAAAGGATAATAAAATCATTTTTGCCATAGCGGATTGTACAGGGCACGGAGTTCCCGGAGCATTTATGAGTCTTTTAAGTATTACCATGATCAATGAAATCGTTAACGCTCAGAGTATTACAAGGCCGGATATAATTGTCAACAAACTACGTGACAAAATTATGTATTCTCTTCAGAATGACCAGGTGGATGGATTAGACATAGCTTTATGCGTATTGGATTACCAAAAAGAACAAATTCAATATACAGGTGCGGTGAATCATCTGGTTCACATTCACAAGGGGAAACTGAAGATAATTGAGGCAGATCATTTTTCTGTCAATAGCATACTTAAAGATATTGGCTCTTTTACACTAAAAAAAATCGATTATAAAAAGGGAGACATCATCTATCTGTTTTCAGATGGATACAGGGACCAGTTTGGGGGAGATCTGGATAAAAAGTATTCTATCAAAAGGTTTTATGCAACATTGCTGGAAATACATAAATTGCCCATGAAAAATCAAAAAGCAGTTTTGGAAAAAAAACTTGCCGAATGGATGAAGGATAATATTCAAACAGACGATATTACTGTAATGGGAATCCGTTTATAAAAAACACGGCATATTACACATTGTCAGACATTATTACTGATTCAATCAAACCGACCTGGTAATGCAACATTTGCCTAACCTCTTCTGAGTTTCTTGATTTCATTGAAGAATAACAAATCATTACTTTTTGTGAACCTCAGGGGACTGAAATCGAACCAATTCATTGAAGATTTGAAGAAAATCAATGCGTTGAGGGGATTAAAAATGAATGAATCCTTAAGTAATAAGTAATTAGTACCTTCAAGTGGATTCAGGACATTTAGATTTATCAACTACTTAGCAATAAGAAGTTTAATTGTTTTGGTGAAATATTGTGTGTCATTTGTTTTTGGTATTACGTTTATTCTTGCAAAATATACTCCGGAAGGTAATGAATAACCGTAGTAATTATTACCTGTCCAGGCAACCTCAAATGTCCCTTCATTCATATTCAATTCATCAATTAACCGGTAAACAAGGGTACCAAATTGATCATAGATTAAAAGTGAAACTGTGCCAGGAGCATATAATGAGAAAGACATTTGAGTAAATTGACCAAATGGATTCGGATAACTTTGAAGGATATACTTTTC
>CAZBUF010000063.1:0-1650 GCA_964495025.1 uncultured Bacteroidales bacterium
AGGGCTTCCGACATGAATTTTATTCCGAAAAGGAAGAACCCCAATCCGCCAATCAGCTGAAAAACCACTTCAACAGCCAAATTCTACCTCCATAAACTTTGCCTATCAATTGATTAAAATCGCTAAACAGCAATAAAGGAAATTCAACAATACTATATCTTCTCATATAGTTCAACCTGGAAATTATCAAATCAGGATTTTAAAATCATTCTCTTTCATCTTGACTACAGCTCTTGTGTCTTCTTATAATTCATGAGACTTGTAACCCGGGAGCGGAACTTGAAAAAAAATAAAACCCTGCTGCTCACATTATAGCTTTTACTTCTTGCTGTTTTCACGCATGGCGCCACAGATTCATCTGATATCAGTATTGTTATCGACTATCCTTCCATTTCGCCGAATGGTGATGGAATAAAGGATGAATCCCCTGTGCATATCGCGCTTTTAAGTAACTTCGACTCTCTTGTTGTCACAATATTGAATATGTCGGAAACGCAAATCCTTGACACACTGATTTCAGAAATAAGCCCTGATTCAGGCAGCTATATAACCCAATGGGAAGGAAGGGATTTCTCAGAATCACTTCTGAGTGATTCTGAATATCTCCTTTATCTTTACGCCACCGGTCCGGATACAACCATTAATATAAAGAGAACCGTAATAGTCGATACATCCCCCCCCTCTATCCACATAGACCGTATTGAACCGGGGGTATTCAGCCCAGACAACACAGATACAACTAACAAAGTCCTGATCTATTATACGGTAGCAGGATTTAATGAAGGGAGCAAAGCCTCCGCAACGGTAACTGACCCTGAAGATAATATTGAAAATATCACACTTGATGTCTCTTCCGACAATTCATATTGCCTTAAGTGGAGCCCGGACAACCCGGCCAGTGGTATTTACACAATATCAATGCTGATCGAAGACCTTGCCGGAAACGTCGGAACAGACGAGGGATATATCAATGTGGATGCCGATAGCCCCGAGATATCCTTTATTACTTCAATATCGGAATATACAAAGCAACCCCCGGACTCGATATCAGGTACCATATACGATCGAAGCGCAATTGACAGTCTGGGCTTTATCTGGAATGACAGCTTAACTATTACCCCTAATACAGTCTACACCTTAAACGATACAACCTACTGGAGTATTGTTATACTTGATTCAATATCCTCGGGTGGAATTTATGTTGAGGGTAATTACTCACTTTGGGTTTACGCGCGGGACAGATTCGGCCAGAGCGCAAACAATAAGATTTCATTCGAAATTGACACCACCGCGCCAGATGCGCCTGTTCTGTCACAACCGGCATCATCTGTCCTGGTTCCGGAGGTTGAATTATCCTATGGAGAAGACCTGGATTCGCATGCCGCCATCGTTATATTTTCCCGACTGCATGAAGGAGATACATCTTCCGATACTGTAACCGCCCTTACTTCAAAACCAACCATTGACCTCGAGGAAGGTAAAAATGAAATATGGGCGAGAGTTATCGACAAGGCGGGGAATGAAAGCGGAGAATCAAACCACATTTTAGTAACCTACGACACTTCTTCGCAAAATTCATTTCCCGAAGCATTCCGCGAACCGGATGACTTTGTAATATCAACTTCCAGATCCGCGGGAAAAGTAAAGATT
>CAZBUF010000064.1:0-3207 GCA_964495025.1 uncultured Bacteroidales bacterium
GTCTTTGTAATATGACCGATTATCGATATGCCGGTCTGTTTGCCTGCTTTGTCTGAATCACTTAAGGGAACGGTGAACAACAATTCGTAATCTTCTCCTCCGTTTAATGCAGCAATCAATGGTGCCATGCCAAACTCATCAGCCATTTTTCGTGTTTCAGGATTTATCGGGATCTTACCGGAAAAAAGTTTGCATCCCACTTTTGAAGCATGACACAAATGTAAAATATCTGAAGAAAGGCCGTCTGAAATATCGATCATAGACGTAGGCTTGATTTTTAAAGATTTTAATAGCTGAATTATGTCTTTTCTGGCTTCAGGCTTAAGCTGCCTTTCAAGAATATAATCATAGCCCTCTAATTCAGGTTGTATACTTGTGTCTTTTTTAAATAATTCCTTTTCTCTTTCAAGTAATTGAAGTCCCATATACGCTCCTCCCAGATCACCTGATACACAAATCAGATCTTTTTCTTTTGCCCCGCTCCGGTATGTTATTTCTTCTGCGGCAGCTTCCCCCACAGCAGTAATGGCTATTGTCATACCAGTTAAAGATGATGAAGTGTCTCCTCCTATAAGATCCACCCCGTAGTTATCACATGCAGTATAAATACCTGAATATAACTCATCGATCATGCCGGTTGTAAATTTTCCTGAAACAGCTATTGCTACAGTGATCTGCATGGGCATGGCATTCATTGCATAAATATCTGAAAAATTGACTATGGCAGCCTTGTATCCCAGATGTTTTAAAGGTGTATACATTAAATTGAAATGAACACCCTCAGTTAGCAAGTCAGTTGTGATTATTACTTTTTTTTCATTGTAATCAAGTACCGCGGCATCGTCGCCAACTCCGAATAATGTACTTTTGTTCTTCAGGGAAATCCTTTCTGTCAGATGTCTTATTAATCCGAATTCCCCTAACCCGGAAATGTGCTCATTATGAGGAATATCCTCAGTCATAACTTATCAGGAATTCATATTTTATATCTTCAGCAAATATCTGTATTAATTGAAATACTTTTTGTATATTTGCATTATTTATAATAAATCTAAATAAAAACTAATACAATAAATAAAGCCTTATTTATTATTATTTTTGTGTGATCATGACAAATGAGCAGGAAAAAATATTATCAGAGGTAACCAAAAGTGATTATAAGTACGGGTTTGTTACTGATATTGAAACTGATATTTTTGAGAAAGGCATAAATGAGGATGTTATAAGGCGTATATCAGCGAAAAAGAGTGAACCGGATTTTGTACTTAATTTTCGGTTAAAAGCATACAGGCACTGGTTGGAAATGAAAATGCCACAATGGGCAAACCTGAAAATACCTGAGATAAACTACCAGGATATCATTTATTATGCCGCACCAAGGCAAAAAGTAAAACCGGGAAGTCTTGATGATGTGGATCCGGAATTGTTAAGTACATTTGAGAAACTTGGCATCTCAATCGACGAGCAGAAGATATTATCAGGAGTAGCTGTAGATGCTGTGATGGACAGTATTTCAGTTAAGACCACTTATAAGGAAACACTTGCCGAACTGGGGATAATATTTTGTTCATTCAGTGAGGCTATTAACCGTTATCCTGACCTCGTAAAGAAGTACATGGGTACTGTTGTTCCATATACTGATAATTATTTTGCGGCATTAAATTCTGCTGTATTTGGAGATGGTTCATTTTGCTACATCCCTAAAGGGATAAAATGTCCTATGGAGCTTTCAACTTATTTCAGAATTAATGCAGCAAATACAGGACAATTTGAAAGGACTTTGATAATTGCTGATGAGGACAGCTATGTAAGTTATCTTGAAGGATGTACTGCACCAATGAGGGATGAAAACCAGTTACATGCGGCTATTGTCGAAATAATAGCTATGGAGAATGCGGAAATAAAATATTCCACGGTTCAGAACTGGTATCCCGGCGACAAAAAGGGGAAGGGAGGAGTATACAATTTTGTGACCAAACGGGGCATTTGCAGGGGTGACAATTCAAAGATA
Organism: uncultured Bacteroidales bacterium; assembly: GCA_964495025.1. Lineage (GTDB taxonomy): Bacteria > Bacteroidota > Bacteroidia > Bacteroidales > UBA10428. Next base: position 2,012 of record CAZBUF010000064.1, read on the forward strand.
TCGTGGACCCAGGTTGAAACAGGCTCGGCCATTACATGGAAATACCCAAGTTGCATACTTAAAGGTGATAACAGTACCGGTGAATTTTATTCTGTTGCTGTAACCAACAACTATCAACAGGCTGACACAGGCACAAAAATGATTCATATCGGTAATAATTCAAGCAGTACAATAATTTCAAAGGGTATCTCTGCAGGCCATAGCCAGAACAGTTACCGCGGGCTGGTTAAAGTAACAAAGAATGCCGAAAATGTCAGGAATTTTTCGCAATGCGATTCCCTTTTGCTTAGTGATAAGTGCGGAGCTCATACTTTTCCTTACCTGGAGGTGGAAAATAAAACGGCTATAGTAGAACATGAGGCAACAACATCAAAGATCAGTGAAGATCAGATATTTTATTGCCACCAGCGGGGAATTGACGTTGAAAATGCTATTGGTTTGATTGTTAACGGATATGCCAGAGAAGTGCTAAATAAGCTTCCTATGGAATTTGCTGCGGAGGCTCAGAAATTATTGCAAATCAGCCTTGAAGGAAGTGTCGGCTGATACTGACAAATTAAATATAAATATTTACTAAAAAATTGTAATTGGAATATGCTGGAGATTAAGGATTTAAGAGTTGCAATCGACGGAAAGGAAATACTTAAAGGTATTAATCTGAAAGTTAATGCCGGGGAAGTGCACGCAATAATGGGACCGAACGGGTCCGGAAAGAGCACACTGGCTTCAGCTCTGGTTGGAAGAGATATCACTAAAATTACCAAAGGTTCTGTTTATTATATGGGTGAGAATCTGCTTGAGCTATCACCTGAAGACAGGGCAGGAAAAGGAATATTTCTCGGATTTCAGTATCCTGTAGAGATACCTGGTGTTACAATGGTGAATTTTATGAAAACAGCTATAAACGAACAAAGAAAATATAGAAATCTTGAACCTTTATCAGCAACGGATTTTCTTAAGCTGATGCGTGAAAAACAGGAGCTTGTCGGACTGCATTCAAAACTTACAAGCAGATCTGTGAACGAAGGATTTTCAGGAGGAGAAAAGAAAAGAAATGAGATATTTCAAATGGCGATGCTTGAACCCAGGCTTGCAATACTTGATGAGACTGACTCCGGTCTGGATATCGATGCATTAAAAATAGTTGCTAACGGTGTTAACAAACTGAAAGACAAGCTTAAAGCTACTATTGTAAT
>CAZBUF010000065.1:0-2036 GCA_964495025.1 uncultured Bacteroidales bacterium
GTGCAGTAATTATTGTGGAATTTATTACCCTGCAGATCATGTATAAAAAATCAGAACTTGACAGCAGCAGTGACGATGAACGCAAGTTATTATTTGATTCAATCTCTTACGAAGGTGCATCTAAGATGATGAAATCAGCTATTTTCGGCCAGGTAATAATTCTTATCGTATTTATTCCCATTCTTTCACTAAGTGGTGTGGAAGGAAAGATGTTTCGCCCTATGGCGTTATCATTTAGTTTTGCCATTCTTGGTGCTATGATATTGGGCCTTACCTGGCTTCCTGTTGCTGCATCTCTTTTTCTGAAGCCTCATAAAACCAAAAAGAAGAACTTGTCGGAAAAGATTATGAATCTTTTATACCTTTCGTATCATCCTGTAATAAAATGGTCGTGTGGTCATAAAAAGATTGTCCTTGCAGCAGCATTAATCTCACTGGGTATTACAGGTTACTTATTCATGCGAATGGGCGGAGAGTTTGTTCCAACACTTGATGAGGGTGATTTTGTTATACAGCCTGTTCTGAAAACAGGAACATCTCTTTCTAAAACTATTGAGATGACCACCCGGATGGAAAATATCCTTATTAAGAACTTCCCTGAGGTTGATCAGATCGTCTGCCGGATAGGAGCAGCGGAAGTCCCTACCGATCCGATGTCGATGGAGGAAATTGACATGATCATAAAAATGCAATCCCTTAAAGAGTGGGTTTCAGCAGATAGTAAGGAAGAACTCGCCGAAAAGTTTAAGAATGCACTATCGGTAATACCGGGTGTTGAATACGAATTTACTCAACCTATTGAAATGCGATTCAATGAATTGATAACCGGTGTGCGGGCCGATATTGCCGTTAAAATATTTGGTGAGGATATGAATTACCTGACTGAAAAAGCCATAGAAATAAAGAACCTTATCGGAGATATCCCGGGAGCAGCTGATATTATTCTCGAGAAGACCGCCGGGCTTCCGCAAATGAATGTCAGGTACAAAAGAAATAAAATAGCCTATTACGGCCTGGATATTCAGATGCTGAACCGCTATCTTGCAATGGCTTTCGGCGGTGAGACCGCAGGCAGTGTATTTGAAGGGGAAAAACGTTTTGATTTGGTTGTCAGGCTGCAGAAACAAAACAGGCTTGATATTGAAAATATACAACAGCTTCAGGTTCCTCTTGAAAATAACGAACAAATTCCGCTGAATGAGCTGGCCGATATTACTTTCACAGAAGGACCGGCAAAAATTTCACGTGACAATAGCCAGCGCCGTGTCGTTGTGAGTGTAAATGCCCGTAACCGTGATTTGCAATCAGTAGTGAAGGATATTCAGACTAAAATTGACAAAAACATATCATTACAGCCCGGAAATTACATTACTTATGGTGGCCAGTTCGAAAACCTGCAAAAAGCCAGCAAAAGATTAATGCTTGCTGTTCCTATAGCCTTAGCCCTGATTTTTATTTTTCTTCATTTCGCTTTCAAATCACTTAAGGATGCGATAATGATCTTTACAGCTATTCCGCTGGCCACAGTTGGCGGAGTATTTCTTCTGTGGATTCGTGGAATGCCATTCAGCATATCGGCAGGAATAGGATTCATAGCACTCTTCGGCATTGCCGTACTCAATGGTATAGTATTAATAGAACATTTAAAGGAATTACAGCAAAAAGGGATTACAAACATGCGTGAACTAATACTTACAGGCACAAAGAACAGGTTAAGGCCGGTAATTTTAACAGCAGCAGCCGCTGCCACGGGCTTTTTACCAATGGCAGTTTCAACCGGTGCAGGTGCAGAAGTTCAAAGGCCTTTGGCTACTGTTGTTATTGGAGGGCTGATCACCTCAACTATGCTTACAATGATTGCATTGCCTTTGCTTTTTGAGATATTTTATAATGTTACCGGTATCCGGCTTTGGCCTTTGCGGTTCATTCGCTCAAAACAAATAATTATTGGTTTTCTTCTGATACTAACGGCATCTTCTTCTTTTGGGCAAGTAAAAGAAATATACCTGGAAGATGCCATTCATATTGCAATACAA
>CAZBUF010000066.1:0-2096 GCA_964495025.1 uncultured Bacteroidales bacterium
GATATGCTGTATCGAATTATCAATCCTGTCAATTACAGGAAAGCCGTAATTATCCGTATTTCCTGTTAAAAACCTGATATTTAATGAATCAACATTTTGAAGGTGTATCTTGAATGAATCGTAGTTGAAAAAAAAGTTATTGCCGTAGAAAGTAAAAAGACCCGCTATAATACCTCCGTTAAACTGAAAGTTGCGGTCGCGTTTTAATATTATCCTGTCTTTCTCAGGAAAGATTACCACATTTTGCGAATCACTGACATAAATATTTGGAATACCGTTTAGTGTAAGATCATAATTTCTTATATCAAACAAAGCATTTTCGAGCGGAGACTGTGTTCTGGAAGGAAAGCCCAGGACATCATAGTCAATTTTCCCGACACTTGCGGCAAGATAATTCTGAAGTTTGGGTTTTAGCCTGGCAATTTCGGTATCGGTATCATAGAATATGAATCCCAGCACAGATATCCTCATCAGCATTTGCCTTACCTGGGTTATGGATTTATTCAGGTACTGGGCGTAGTCTGTTGCAGTAAATTCTTCTGAACCCATCTTTCTGGCAAAACTGCGGATGGATATTAAGGGATGAACCTCATCAATACCCTGCATATCCAGAAAGTAGTTATAATTGAAATAGTTTACCGATTCAAAATTAGCTATACCTATTGCTGCTCCAATGGGTGCGGTAAATTTCATGATGGGCTCATCCATGTTCCATATCAGCTGCTCAAAACTCATATCAATATTGTGATAAGAATTAAAATACGGACACTGGGTAGTAAAATCATCGGACCTTGATAATGTAAGTTGCTTCCTGGGTACTATATACCTGAAAACCAGCCCGGGATGAAAAATGGAATCTTTTTTTAGTTTTATTATTACACTTGTATTCGGACTTGTCACCCTGTCAGCTTTAAAACCAAAATATAACGAGCTTGCAATAATTATGAGAGTATCTTTCCTGAACAGATAAATCTTTGCCTTCTCTTCTGCTGTACCTGTGCCAACAAGCTTTGCACCATGCATTGCCAGCCCTCCCTCGTAGTTGATATTATCATACAGGTTCTCTATCCTGAAGTTCTTCTGGTAGGACTCAAATTTGGGATATGCAGCATTCTCAGATTCCCTGATGTATTTGACCTTATCATGAATAGTACCTTTGAGGGGAGTTTTAAAATATATCTTGTTTGTAAACGTTACATTTTCCGCCATATATTCTGATTTGGTCATATCAATCCCGTATTCCAGTAATATGGCGAACACATCATTCCTGCTGTAACCACCTCGTTCCCATGTAACCAGCCCTCCAGTTCCTTTCCAGAGATTATCAACCGGATAGAAATCACCATTTGTATTGAATATACGGATACTATCCCTTTTCGAATAGCAAACAATGTCAGTGTTTCTGAAGTTTACCTTAAAATCTTCATCCGACACGAACCTGTAATCATGATTGCTTGCTATCCATATTGTCGATGGCGATTCGTACAGAATATTTGATCTTATAAGTTTAACAGTAAATTTAAAATACTGGTTGATTGCACTTATGGTTATCCTTCGTTTATCCAGGATTTGTAAAAGTCCTTTTTCCCAGGTATTATAATAATCAACATTAAGAGCACTTTTCTTTAATGTTGACAGGCATAGCAGATAATTTTTAAAATGAGGTGAGGCCTTAATCTTTTTATTTTTTAATTTTTGAGATATAGATATGATCCTGTCCTGCTCATCTGCGGAAAAAAGACTGTCGGTACCCCAGATTGTCCTGAAATCATTTATTACAACCTCGTCTTCGGCGGATATATTCTCCCCGAAAAATTGGTCAAGCTCATCTAAATAATTCTCCGGCTTTCCTGAAAACTTTTTGAATTCCTGGGATGAAACATACGGGCATATATTCAGCAGGCCAAATACATATAATAGGAACAGGGCATTTTTCATATTATAAATATAAAATAAAAAAACTCAATACATTTTAAATTTTACTGACACCCAATTGTTCTTTTCCTTAAAGCTAACATATTTTAAAGAAAATTTATAACACTCTTTTTTAATTTCGGGAATATCAGTTTTATATATCCCACTCATAATTATGGATC
>CAZBUF010000067.1:0-6727 GCA_964495025.1 uncultured Bacteroidales bacterium
GCAGTCCTTATAATAATACGCCCATTTAAGATGTTTGAAAATTCCGGCATTTTTGTTTTCATCTGCTGACAAAATAAATTTAAGTCCCTGAATATTTCCGCTTGAAGCTGACAGCCTTGCCAGGTCAACTAATTCTCTCAATGTCTCTTCGTCCGGTTTGTGATCCTGTTTGAATTTGCGATAGCTTCTATTGCTCCTGATCAGATCAATAAATTTCATTTTATTGTATTTCGTTTAATCAAATATAATTCTTTTTTGTTTACTATATTTAATATATTTATTAAGCAATAATATGTCCCTGAAGAGTATGTCAGTGAATATTGCAACTGTTGATAATAGCTTGATTTACTTAACATAGGGCCTGACAGATAATTCTCAGAATAAATAACAAAAAAATACAACGATGGCATTATTTAAACCGATGGAGAGTCTTAATGATAATAAAAAAGATATCAAATCCGGGAAGGAACCGGAAAAAATCAGGTGTTTGATCATTGGCTCCGGCCCGGCAGGTTATACTGCAGCAATTTATGCTGCCCGGGCAAACCTCAGGCCTGTTCTTTATGAAGGCCTCCAGCCGGGCGGACAGTTAACGACAACCACTGAAGTAGAGAATTTTCCGGGTTATCCTGATGGTGTTACCGGGACACAGATGATGGAAGATTTAAAAAAGCAGGCTTCGCGATTTGGAACCGTTTGCCGTTGGGGAGTTGCCACAGAGGTTGATTTGTCTGCTGCCCCCAATAAAGTAATAATCGATAACGATCATATTATATTATGTGACACTCTGATCATTGCTACCGGCGCTACTGCAAGGTATCTTGGACTGGAATCGGAAAAAAGTTTTATGGGTTCCGGAGTATCTGCCTGTGCCACATGCGATGGATTTTTCTATAAAGGAAAAGATGTTGCGGTTGTAGGAGGTGGTGATTCGGCCTGCGAAGAAGCATTGTACCTTGCAGGCTTGTGCAATAAAGTATATATGATCATCAGGAAAGATTACATGAGGGCCTCTCAAATAATGAAGGACAGGATTCTTGATACAACAAATATTGAGATCCTGTTTGAAATGAATACCAGGGAATTACGCGGCAAAGACACCTTGCAGGAGGCAGTGTTAATCCATAAAATGGGACAACCTGATGAAGCGGAAGAGATCATTAAGATTGACGGTTTTTTCCTGGCAATAGGACATGCTCCTAACTCACAAATATTCAAGGATTATATCGAAACTGATGAAACCGGTTATATCAGGACAATACCAGGAACATCAAAAACCAGCATTCCGGGAGTATTTGCATGCGGGGACATACAGGATGCTACATACAGGCAGGCTGTAACAGCTGCCGGATCAGGTTGCCAGGCAGCAATTGATGCAGAAAGGTATTTATCCGAAAAAGGACTTTGATCTTTATAACTTTATCATCAGACCTCACTCAAGGTGGGATGCTACCCTGTCTGATTTATATTTTCGGTCAACAAGATTTTTATGAACCTTCCCGAATGCCTTAATGGTATATTCAACATCTTCAAAGGTATGAACCGCTGTAGGTATAATTCTTAACATTATGACATCTTTTGGCACAACCGGATAAACCACTATCGAACAGAATACTTTATGATTTTCCCGAAGATCAACTACCATATTACTTGCTTCGGCAACCGTACCGGATAGAAATACAGGTGTTACCGGTGATTCAGTATTTCCAAGGTTAAATCCCTTTTCTTTTAACCCGGCCTGTAAAGCATTTACTATCTTCCACAGGTTTTCTTTAAGAACAGGTTCCTTTCTCAACAATTCCAGGCGTTTAATAGCACCTATCACCATAGCCATTGGTAAAGCTTTTGCAAAAACCTGTGACCGCATATTATACCTGAGATAATTAATTACAGCTTCCTCACCTGATATGAATGCCCCAATTCCTGCCATCGATTTTGCAAAGGTCGAAAAATACAAATCAACCTGATCCTGCACTCCGAAATGTTCGCTGGTGCCGGCACCTGTTTTTCCCATTGTGCCAAAACCATGAGCATCATCAATCAACAGCCTGAAATTAAACTTTTCCTTTAATGCTACTATCTTGTCAAGTTTTGCGAGATCGCCTGCCATTCCATATACACCCTCGGTCACCACCAGTATCCCGCCACCTGTTTCTTTAACGATCTTTGTGGCCCTCTCCAGCTGCTTTGCACAACTTTCAATATCGTTGTGAGGGAACATGAATCTTTTTCCCAGGTGGAGCCTTACTCCATCAAAAATACATGCATGAGCCTCAGAATCATATACCACTACATCATTCCTCCTCAGCAGGGAGTCAATAATTGAAAAAACACCCTGATAACCATAATTAAGTAAAAACGTATCTTCCTTACCAACAAATTCAGAGAGTTGGTTCTCCAGCTCTTCATGCTTGCTTGTCTGCCCGGTCAATAATCTTGAACCCATAGGATAAGCCAGCCCATATTCCTTTGCAGCTTCGGCATCAGCCTTCCTGACTTCAGGATGATTCGCCAACCCTATATAGTTATTTAAACTCCAGACTATAACTTCTTTACCTCTGAATTTCATGCGAGGCCCCAATTCACCTTCCAGTTTAGGATAAATGAAATAGCCATGTCCTACTTGCTGATATTGCCCAAGAGGACCTTTGTCCTTGTAAATTTTATCAAATATATCCACAGCTTCTTATTTTTAAGTATAAATAATATTCAGCACAAAAATAATTTATTTTGAAAACAAGACAAATTATAAATTCATCATATGATTATAATAATTCTGAAAATAAAAATATACATTCCCCGTTACATATTAAATACTAATAATTTGTATTTTATTTAAATAAAAATTGTACTTTTGCGCGATATTAAAAAAATGACAAAAAATAACCTTTTTATCTTAATCACTGTTCTTCTAATTGCTTCTTGTTCAGGATATGAAAGATTATTAAAAAGCAGTGATTATGAGTTAAAATATAAAAAGGCATTTGAGTATTACGGGAAAGAAGATTATGTAAGGGCCTCCACTTTGTTTGATCAGATTGCAGCAATATTCAGAGGGACTAATAAAGCTGATTCCGTTTACTATTTTCAGGCTATGAGTTACTATAATCAAAATGATTACATTCTGGCCGGACATTATTTTGATAATTTTATCAGAACCTTTGGTAATAGCGATTTTACAGAAGAAGCAAGTTTTAACAGGGCATACTGCTATTATCTGACCTCCCCCAGAAGCAGTCTGGACCAGACAAATACTGTACAGGCAATCCAGGCATTCCAGCTTTTTAATATCAAGTATCCCGGCAATAAGAATGTTCAGAAATGTCAGAAATTAATAGTTGAATTAAGGGAGAAACTTGTTGAGAAGTCTTATATGAGTGCCAGATTATATTTCGATTTGGAAGATTATAAAGCATCTATTGTGGCACTGAATTCAAGTCTGAATGAATACCCCGGAAGTAAATTCAGAGAAGAGATAATGTTTTTAATACTCAAATCAAGTTATTTACTGGCTTTTAACAGTATTGAAAAGAAGAAGAAAGAAAGATATCAGGAAACCATTGATGAGTATTATTCCTTTATGACTGAGTTTCCTGACAGCAAACATCGTAAGGAAGCTGACAGGATATATGAAAATTCTGCAGAAATATTAAATATAGATACAGATATAAATCAATTTACAGATGGATTATAAAAAATCAAAAGCACCAACAACTACAATTACAAGGGATTTAGACAAGCTGGAAAAAAATACAGGAAACATTTATGAAACTGTTATGATCTGTGCTAAAAGATCAAACCAGATTGGTATGGTCATTAAAGAAGAGCTTAACCGCAAACTCGAAGAATTTGCGTATTATACCGATAACCTTGAAGAAGTGTTTGAAAATCGTGAACAAATTGAGATCTCAAGATTTTATGAACGAATGCCAAAACAAACACTTATTGCTGTCGATGAATATGAAAATGATGAAATCTATATAAGAGTAGCGGATCAAGAACAAACCTGATGCTAAAGGGTAAAAAAATAATTATTGGTGTTACAGGAAGTATAGCAGCATATAAAACAGCTGTACTTATCCGGCTGCTTATTAAGGAAAAAGCCGGGATAAAAGTGTTGATGACAAAGCCTGCTAAAGAATTTATTTCACCATTAACACTGGCTACCCTTTCAAAGAACCCGATACTGGTGGATTTCTTTAATCCTGAGAACGGTGAGTGGAACAATCATGTAGATCTGGGCTTATGGGCGGACGCAATGGTAATTGCTCCGGCTACCGCAAACACCATAGCTAAAATGGCTCACGGTATCGCTGATAACCTTTTGCTTACTACATATCTTTCGGCGACATGTCCTGTCTTCGTTGTGCCTGCCATGGATATTAACATGTATAATCACCCTGCAACAAAGGAAAATATAAAAATCCTGAAAAAGAATGGCAATGTTGTGCTTAAAGCTGCTTCAGGAGAGCTGGCAAGTGGCCTCGAAGGAAAAGGCCGGATGGAAGAGCCCGAAAAAATTGTAAAAGAGCTGCGGGATTACTTTAACAGTAATCTGCCAAAAAAAAAACTCCACGCTAAATTAACAGGCAAAAGAATATTAATTACTGCCGGTCCCACACATGAGGCACTGGACCCTGTAAGATTCATCAGCAACCATTCTTCAGGAAAAATGGGCTATTATTTAGCCGAAGAACTTGCCTCTGCAGGTGCTAAAGTAACCCTGATCACAGGCCCTACTGCCCTGGAAATAAGTCATCCTGATATCGAAGTGATCAATGTTACTACTGCTGACGAAATGTATAAACAGAGCAAAAACAAATTCAAAAGTGCTGACGGTGCAATATTAGCTGCTGCTGTATCTGACTATAAGCCGGCAAAAGTGTCAGGTGAAAAGATCAAAAGTGACAAACAGAAACTGCTGATGGAATTCGAAAGAACAGTTGATATTGCCAGGGAGCTGGGAATAAATAAAAAAAAGAACCAGTTTTTAGCGGGTTTTGCCCTGGAAAGTGAAAACGAAATAGAAAATGCCCGTAAAAAATTAGCGGAAAAAAACCTCGATCTTATAGTATTAAACTCCCTTCGTAATGAAGGAGCCGGCTTTCAACATGAAACCAACAAAATTACTATCATTGACAAATACAATAATAAATCTGATTTTGAGTTAAAACCAAAAAAAGAAGTAGCAAAGGATATTATTGATAAAATTGCTGAAATAATATAAAATACTATGGCAAAGATATTCTGTATAATCTTAATATTATTTTTCAACATTAATAATTTCTCGCAGGAACTGAACTGCAGCGTCCAGATAGTCACCCAGCAAATTCAGGGAACAAACAAGCAGGTCTTTCAAACACTCCAGGGAGCAATTTATGAGTATATGAATAATACATCATGGACAAAACATTCATTTGATGTCGATGAAAGAATTGAATGCACCATGCTATTCAACCTGCAGGACCAGATTGGTGATGATGAATTTAAAGGTACCCTTCAGATTCAGGTGCGCAGGCCAATATATAACAGCTCCCTGAACACGGTATTATTCAATTATGTGGATAACGACCTCCATTTCACTTATGTCGAATTTCAACCTCTTGAATTCAGTGAAACTTCACATATTTCAAACCTTACATCAATCCTTGCTTACTATGCTTATGTTATTCTCGGTTTGGATTATGATTCATTTTCGTATGAAGGAGGCACGGAGTTCTTCGAAAAAGCGGAAAAAATTGTGAACAATGCCCAGAATGCCAGGGAAAAGGGATGGAAATCCGTTGAAAGCCCAAGCCGGAAAAACAGATACTGGCTGATAAATAACATATTGAACCAGGATTTTACACCTGCAAGGGAATTTATATACAGGTATCATCGCCTGGGCCTTGACAGAATGTATGAGAAACTTAACGAAGCAAGGGCTGAAATTGCCGAAGACCTGAAGCTGTTGCAACAGTTATACAGAGACAAGCCCGATCCATTCATGTATTTTCTGCAGGTAATTTTTGATGCAAAATCAGATGAATTTGTAAATATCTTCAAAGAATCATACCAGGAAGAAAAAAGCCGTGTCTTTACAATTCTGAATGAAATAAACCCCGGGAACACCGGAAAATATGAAAATATAATCAAGCAATAGGTCTATTCTATTTTTTTCCATTCCTCGTGAAGCTGCCAGCCTGGTTTCTTTTCTCCTTCTGCTATAACAGGCCCTGTCATTATCCACATATCATCCTCGAACAGGCATTCATATGAGTAAGTAATTCCTATATCACCTCCCCAGCTTGTGAACTCATGTGTTTCCGTATATTTATTTTCCTTAAATGTATATGTGCCTCCCCCGGAAAAAAACAGATCCTTCTTAGTTGTATCCTGTCTGATATAAATAAAATGCTCTCCCCCGATAATTTTTATTTCCCGGTCATATTCACTATTTGGAAATTCAGTAGTGTCTCCAAAAATCCAATTTGCCGATACAAGTTCCCAGGTACCTTCTACCGGTTTTTTCTTTTCAGTTTCGCAGCTTAATAAAAGCAAGAAAATTGCCAACAAAAAATAACAGGTTTTTTTCATTATTTTTTCCCTTTAAATTAAAAGTCGTTGTAATATTTTGCTTAATATGTGCGCTCTGTTGCAAAAAACGTTATTACATCAAATATACAATTTAAAACAGACAAAGTCAATAGGATCTCCAATCGTAAATAATTATGAATTATATTGGGAG